>NZ_BAABMO010000024.1:0-57250 GCF_054767435.1 Proteus sp. MB838 | reverse complement strand
TAATTGAACAATGACAAAATAAAAAGGTATTCCGTTTTTAAACAGGAAACCAAAAAACACAACAGAATAATGACGGAGAATAATGATGAGAGGCTCCAAAAAACAGACAGGGTTGCTAACCGCTACAATCGGCTTACTCGCTTTGGCTATTTCAGCGGGTGTGCAAGCGAAAACATTAGTGTACTGTTCAGAAGGCTCACCGGAAGGATTTAACCCCCAACTATTTACCTCAGGTACGACTTATGACGCAAGCTCAGTACCGCTTTATGATCGCTTAGTTGAGTTTAAACTCGGCACCACTGAAATTACTCCCGGCTTAGCTGAAAGTTGGGAAGTGAGCGATGATGGTAAGGTGTATACTTTCCATTTACGTAAAGGGGTTAGTTGGCATAGCAACAAAGAGTTTAAGCCCACTCGTGAATTTAACGCAGATGATGTGATATATACATTTATGCGTCAAATGGATCCAAATCATCCTTATCATAAAGTCTCTGGTGGAAGTTATGAATATTTCACTGGGATGGATATGAATAATATGATCGAGAAGATCGAAAAAGTGGATGACAATACGGTTCGCTTTGTACTTACCCGTTCAGAAGCGCCTTTCTTGGCTGATATGGCAATGGACTTCGCATCTATTCTTTCTGCCGAGTATGCAGATAATATGATGAAAGCAGGGACTCCTGAGAAAGTGGATCTCAATCCTATTGGTACGGGACCTTTCCAACTGCAACAATATCAAAAAGACTCACGTATTCTTTATAAAGCGAATGATAAATATTGGGGGAAAAAACCTGATATAGATCGTTTAGTTTTCTCTATTACGCCAGATGCTTCAGTTCGTTATGCCAAATTACAAAAGAACGAATGTCAGGCAATGCCTTACCCAAATCCTGCTGATATCGCCAAGATGAAACAAAATAAAGATATCCAGCTACTTGAACAACCCGGATTAAACGTGGGGTATATCTCTTTTAATGTGGAGAAAAAACCGCTCGATAACCAAAAAGTACGCCAAGCATTAAGTATGGCGGTGAATAAAGACGCCATTATTGAAGCTGTCTATCAAGGTGCAGGTCAGAAAGCGAAGAATCTTATTCCACCGACAATGTGGGGTTATAACGATGATATCGTCGATTATGAATATAACCCTGAAAAAGCCAAAGCATTGCTAAAAGAGGCCGGCCTTGCAGATGGCTTTACTATCGATTTATGGGCGATGCCAGTGCAACGGCCATATAACCCTAATGCTCGCCGTATGGCTGAAATGGTACAAGCTGACTGGGAAAAAATTGGTGTGAAAACCAAGATCGTCAGTTATGAGTGGGGTGAATATCTGAAACGTGCTAAATCAGGTGAACACCAAGCTGTGATGATGGGTTGGACGGGAGATAACGGTGATCCTGATAACTTTTTTGCCACACTGTTTAGTTGCGCTGCGAAAGAGCAAGGCTCTAACTACTCGAAATGGTGTTATAAGCCGTTTGAAGATCTGATCCAGCCTGCGCGGATCACGGCAGATCACGATAAGCGTGTTGAGTTATATAAGCAAGCTCAAGTGGTGATGCATGACCAAGCGCCAGCACTGATTATTGCTCACTCCACGGTATATGAACCAATCAGTAAAAAAGTAGAGAACTATGTGGTCGACCCATTAGGTAAACACCACTTTAATAATGTCTCTCTAAAATAGTCGTGATATTAACGAGCTGAGTTATCTTTACCACGGTACTTCTCTGAGCGTTTAGAGAAGTACCGCTATCCAATAATAATCAATACATTCAGTACACTGTGAGCGCAGGGGCTTTCCCCTGATTTATCAGCGCTATCTTTTAGCTGATGTGTAAAAAGAGAATTAGGATATGCTGCAATTTATCCTTCAGCGTTTGGGGCTCGTGATCCCAACGTTTATCGGAATTACGTTATTAACCTTTATTTTTGTCCATCTTATTCCGGGTGATCCGGTCATGATTATGGCGGGAGAGCGTGGATTATCACCAGAGCGTCACGCTTATTTAATGGCGGAATTAGGACTAGATAAACCACTATGGCAACAATATTTAAATTACCTTAACGGCATTATGCACGGTGATTTAGGTATTTCACTAAAAAGTCGTATTCCTGTCTGGGATGAATTTTTGCCACGATTTAAAGCAACCTTAGAGCTAGGTATTTGTGCCATGATTTTTGCTGTTTCAGTGGGCATTCCCGTTGGGGTGCTTGCGGCAGTAAAACGAGGTTCTATTTTTGATCATACGGCAATCAGTGTGTCACTTGCAGGATATTCTATGCCTATCTTCTGGTGGGGGATCATGCTGATTATGCTCGTTTCAGTGAAGCTTGATCTAACACCTGTATCAGGCCGGTTGGCGGATAGTGTCTTTCTAGATGATAGCTATCCACTAACGGGATTTATGTTGATTGATACGCTCTTTTGGGGGGAAGAAGGTGATTTTCTTGATGCGCTACACCATATTATTTTACCGGCCATTGTGCTTGGGACTATTCCATTAGCGGTTATTGTGCGCATGACGCGTTCGGCAATGTTGGAAGTATTGGGAGAAGATTATATTCGCACTGCCAGAGCAAAAGGATTAAGTCGTGCACGAGTGATTTTGATCCATGCATTACGTAACGCAATGTTACCTGTTGTGACGGTGATTGGTTTACAAGTTGGTACGATGCTAGCCGGAGCGATACTGACAGAAACTATTTTTTCATGGCCGGGGTTAGGTCGCTGGTTAATTGATGCTCTACAACGTCGAGACTACCCTGTTGTTCAAGGGGGAGTATTGCTCATTGCCACTATGATCATTTTCGTGAATCTATTAGTGGATGTGCTATATGGCATTGTTAACCCACGTATCCGTCATAAGAAATAAGGAGTGCATCATGGCTGAAAATAACGTAACACCGGTCATTAGTGCACCGGTGCCAATGACCCCCTTTCAAGAGTTTTGGCACTATTTCAAACAAAATAAAGGGGCGGTTGTTGGCTTAATTTATATTGTCATTATGCTGTTGATAGCTGCCCTTGCAGGCGTTTTAGCGCCTCATGCACCTAATGAGCAGTTTCGTGAATTTCTTCTAACGCCCCCTGTATGGCAAGAAGGAGGAAGCTGGAGTTTTATTTTAGGTACTGATGATGTTGGGCGGGATATTCTCTCTCGCTTAATGTATGGTGCGCGCCTTTCATTACTCGTTGGTTGCATTGTCGTTATACTTTCGCTGATTTTAGGCATTATTTTAGGTTTAATGGCTGGCTATTTTGGTGGCATCGTTGATATCGCCATTATGCGCGTAGTTGATATTATGCTGGCATTACCCAGTCTTTTATTAGCATTAGTGTTAGTGGCTATTTTTGGGCCTTCGATTATTAATGCTTCAATCGCTTTAACCTTTGTTGCCCTACCTCATTATGTTCGACTGACGCGTGCGGCAGTGTTAACAGAAATTAACCGTGATTATGTTGTGGCGTCTCGTGTTGCGGGAGCAGGCTCTATACGCCAAATGTTTATCAATATCTTGCCTAACTGCCTTGCTCCTTTAATTGTGCAAGCCTCTTTAGGTTTTTCTAATGCCATCTTAGATATGGCTGCCTTAGGTTTTTTGGGAATGGGCGCACAGCCACCGACACCAGAATGGGGAACCATGTTATCTGATGTACTGCAATTTACCCAAAGTGCATGGTGGGTAGTGACTTTTCCGGGGTTAGCTATTTTGTTGACGGTTTTAGCCTTTAACTTAATGGGTGACGGTCTACGAGATGCACTCGATCCAAAATTAAAGCAGTAACGGAGTAAGAGCATGGCGTTATTAAATATAAATCAATTATCAGTTCACTTTGGTGATGAAGATACTCCGTTTAAAGCGGTAGACCGGATCAGTTATCAAGTAGAAGAAGGTCAAGTAGTGGGCATTGTTGGCGAGTCAGGCTCAGGGAAATCAGTCAGTTCATTAGCGATTATGGGGCTTATTGATTTTCCCGGTCGAGTATCAGCACAAGCCTTGCAATTTGATGGACGTGATCTGATGCAAATTTCTGAATCTGAACGTCGTGATTTGGTTGGTGCTGAGGTTGCCATGATATTTCAAGATCCGATGACAAGCCTTAACCCTTGTTTTACGGTCGGTTATCAAATTATGGAGGCCCTCAAAGTTCATCAAGGAGGAAGTCATCGTACGCGTAAACAGCGGGCGATTGATCTATTAACGCTGGTGGGTATTCCTGATCCCGCATCACGTTTAAATGTTTATCCTCATCAACTGTCGGGTGGAATGAGCCAACGGGTGATGATTGCGATGGCAATTGCTTGCCAACCTAAATTATTGATTGCTGATGAGCCAACTACTGCTCTTGATGTCACCATTCAAGCGCAAATTATCGAGCTATTACTTGAATTACAAAAACAAGAAAATATGGCGTTAGTGTTAATTACTCATGATTTGGCATTAGTCGCAGAAGCTGCAGATACCATTATTGTGATGTATGCAGGGCAAGTTGTTGAATCAGGCCTCGCAACAGAAATTTTCAAAGCGCCTCGCCATCCTTATACGCAAGCTTTATTAAAAGCATTACCTGAATTTGCGAGTGATAAAGCTCGGCTTGAGTCATTACCGGGCGTGGTTCCGGGACGTTATGATAGACCTATGGGGTGCTTACTTAATCCTCGTTGCCCCTATGCACAGGATACTTGTTTTCAGATAGAGCCCGAATTGAAAGAGATAGGTAAACATCGAGTGAAATGTCATACACCATTGGATGATACAGGGAGACCAACATATGGCTAATGTTAATCCGAATACTGCAGTGCCTTTATTAAAAGCGGTTAATCTTGCCAAATATTACAGCGTTAAAGGTGGACTTTTTACGAAGGAAAAAACCGTTAAGGCACTAGATGGCGTCTCTTTTGAGCTCGAGCGAGGAAAAACGTTAGCCGTGGTTGGAGAGTCTGGCTGTGGTAAGTCTACTTTAGGTCGATTATTAACGATGATTGAAGTACCAACCTCAGGAGAGCTTTCATATCAAGGGCAAAATTTATTAGTTAAAGATAAATCAGCGGAAAAATTACGGCGCCAAAAGATCCAAATTGTCTTTCAAAATCCTTATGGATCATTAAATCCACGTAAGAAAGTGGGGCAAATATTAGAAGAGCCTCTATTAATTAATACCACGTTAAGTGCACAAGATCGTAAAGAAAAAGTACTTTCTATGATGGCGAAAGTAGGTTTAAAGGCTGAGCACTATAGTCGTTACCCGCATATGTTTTCAGGAGGACAACGCCAACGTATTGCTATCGCCCGTGGTTTAATGCTTGAACCTGATATTGTGGTTGCTGATGAGCCTGTATCTGCCCTAGACGTTTCTGTGCGAGCTCAGGTGCTTAATTTAATGATGGATCTCCAGCAAGAGATGGGACTTTCTTATGTTTTTATTTCCCATGATCTTTCCGTTGTTGAACATATTGCAGATGAAGTGGTGGTGATGTATTTAGGGCGCTGTGTTGAAAAGGGCACTAAAACACAGATATTTGAAAACCCACAACATCCTTACACCCAAGCGTTATTATCGGCAACTCCAAGATTAACACCGACATTAAGGCGAGAGAGAATTAAATTAACGGGTGAATTACCTAGTCCGTTAAATCCACCACCAGGATGTGCTTTTGCTGCTCGTTGTCGGCGCGCATTTGGAATGTGTACACAATTACAACCGACTTTAAAAGAGTATCATGGGCAGTTGATTGCTTGTTTTGCCGTAGAGCAAGATCACGGCGAGTTTTAATCAATAGATTGATAAATTTGGTTTATAAAATAAGAACAATGATATTATGTGTTGTTCTTATTTTTATATGACTAGCGTTTCTTATTATTTAGTCTCCCTTTAAATTTACTAAATAAAAGGGACGTTATGTTTTATAAAAAATTGCCATCATTAAATCTTCTAGTTATCTCTATTTCATTTGCTTTTATACATAATAGTGCAGTAGCCAATAACGTTATTGTAGATGCAGGAAAATCTGCAAACACAACAGTGAGCAAGAATGGAGATGGTTCAGAAACTATTTCTATCAACAAAGCAAACGATATGAATTTATCAGTTAACTATTTTGAACAATTTAATGTTGGAAAAGAAGGCGTTAATATTGATAATAGCGAGGCAAAAGCAAAAGTTATTCTTAACGAAGTGACTTCAAAAAAAACGAGTTCATTAGAGGGTAAAATCTCTGTTTTAGGACAAGATGCAGAATTGATTATCGCCAATCCAAATGGAATTGATTGCTACGGATGTCAATTTTCAGGTTCAGATAAGGTGATGTTAATTTCAGGGAAGTTAGATAGTATTACAGGCAAAAAAATTTACTTATCAGATGGTTATGTTAATCTAAAGAATGTTAATAATTTCAATGAAAAACAAACAATCAATGTTTTTTCTAATCGTATTAATATATTGGGTAAAAATAAAATCCCAGTTTTTAATGTGATCAATGGCTATGAAACGGTTAGTTTTGTTGATTATGATTGGAAAGGTGACCAAGGAAAAGAGCTATCTAAAGATAACCAAGAAGGTCTCTCTATTTTAGAAAATAGTTCATTAAAAACAGATCTTTTCTCTCTACAAGGTGGCATTTTTAATCTTGATGGGGATCTAATCACTAAAAAAATCAATATCATTCGTAATAAAGAAATTAATGCTAATGAAAAATCAGTATTCGGAATTATTAATAAAAAAAATGAATTTAGAGCATATAATGAAGTAGATCTAATGTTCATGTTAGCATCTATGAAGTTATATTTTCTTGAAATAGATGCAAAAAAATCAGCTGAAATAGCATTAGAATTAGAGGCATTAGAAGAAAAAATAATGGAGTTAGAGCCTCATAATATACATAAAAATAGACTAAAGAAAATAAGAGAACTAGCTACTGAAGCTAGGAGAGTTGCTGATCAACAGCAAGCAGAATATAACAAGATCCAGAGTGCTGTTCTTAAAATCGATGAAGCTAAACAAGCAGAAAAAAGAAAGTTGGAGGCTGAGGGTAAAGAAATAGGATCAGCACTTCAATATATAGAAAGTGACAATATTAACTTTAAAGGTAAACTAGCTATTATAAATAGCGAAGTTTTATTTAATGGGAGAAATATTAATGTTGATATTGATAAAACAATTTCTTATGTCAGAAATTCTGGTGTCTCATTTAATGCCCATCAAGATAATAATTACTCGGGTAGATTTGCGCTGAGAAATAGCAGTATCAGATTTTTAGGTTATCGAAATATCCCGATAGGAGATGGTAACGACGATAATAGCTTAGATAAAAATAAGCTTAATGATATTAATTTAAATAAACTATCTATGCTTGGTTTTGGTCAAATTTTTGCACATGGAGATAACATAAATATAACAGATGTTAAATTTAAAGAAACTCTTTCATATGATGGATTAAGCAAAACTTATATAGATTTGATAGCTGATAATGAAATTAATATTAAAGGTCAGTTTAAAACTTCTTTAATTAATGAATATAGCTTATTTAAGTTCGCTAGCAAGATAACGGAGAATGACAAGGTTATTTTCGATATTAACCCACATAAAACTAAATAATTTAAATGATGATATTTAATAATAACAATTAAAAGAGTAATAAAATTATCATCTAAAAAAGATGAATATTATCTGGCTATTTGTGTTTATAGCCAGATAATTCTTTTTATTGATTTTAACCTGAGTAGAGATGCAGGCTTTCGTGTGTTTTTTCTTTATTGATTGTGATACATAATCGAAAAAATACAGTATAATCACCGTTGTTCAAGCATGGTTACTGGAAATAGCACTGATGAAACCTCATCTCAAACGTTCACTAACAATCAAACAGATGGCAGCTGTTGCAGGTGTCACGTTGGTGACTATTGCTATTTTTATTAGTATTCAGCTTGTTTATTTGATTGATCAACGCCGAGAAGATTATCAAAATCAGCTATTTAATGCGGCAGTCAGTATACAACAACCGCTAGCTGATGCGCTATTGCGTTCAGATTTAAATGATGCCAAACAACTGATCATTAGTTTAAAAACGACCGGGATACTGGGTAAAGCGATTGTGACACAACCCGAAAATGTTCAGGTGATGAACTTAGATTTTGCACCGAAAAAATCAGTTTCTCAATTTTCACGTTGGCTGTTTGGCATCCCTGTTGAAGTGACTATCCCTTTACAGCCTTTAGGTATTACCTCCGCTGACGATAAAGCCTATACCAGTCATCTTATTTTACAGGCAGATACTAACCGTTTTTATCGTTTTGCGAGTAATACTGTCGCACTGATGTTGACGACTTATTTATTAATGGGTCTTATCCTCACTATTGCAATTAGCTGGTGTATTAATCGTATTATGGTAAAACCGTTGCGCCACATTGCTGTGACTCTTAATAAAAGTAATCAGGTTTCGATGTTGTCGTGTTCAGAATCTCATCGTGATGATGAGATTGGTTTGCTGATTAAAGGATATAATCAACAAAAATCTGATCAAAAAGAGTCAGATATCTGAACCTTCTTACACCACTATGACTCTAATCACGTGAGTGATTTTATTTTAGCGTTCTGTGGTGATAAAGATGACAACGCAACATACAGACATTTTACATCTAACATGTCTTCCGGCATTTATTGTTAAACCTCATAAGTGGTTTAATACCAAGGATTAATAAAACAGAGGTTCACATGCAGGGTGCAATGACACGAATTTTATTGGGAAGCGTTATGTTCAGCGCTGCTATTTGTCAGGTTCAAGCTGAAGCACTGCAGCCTGATCCTGCTTGGCAAGAAGGGCGACTCGCAAATGGTTTCCAATGGCAAATTTTACAAACACCACAACGCCCAAATGATAGGATCCAAATTCGCTTATTAGTGAATACGGGCTCTTTATCAGAAAAGCGCAGTGAAACAGGGTTTTCATCTCTGGTGTCAAAACTGAATGTGTTAGAAAACACCGGATTAACACCAGAAAAACGCGATAATCTTTGGAAAAATGCATTCGATCCTGATTATCCATTGCCACCGATGATCGTCTCTTATGACTTTACGGTTTATAACTTAAGCTTGCCTAATAACCAGCCTGAATTATTAAAAGATGCCTTTGCATTATTGGCGGGCATAGCAAAACCGGCACAATATACAGAAGATGCGGTTCGAAATGCGATTCAATCACCGCTTCCGGTGGTGACTTTTCCCGCTAATATTGATGATCCTATCTGGCGTTCACGTCTAGAAGGCTCAAATCTAAAAGGCCATAATCCAGGTAAACCGGTTAATCATTCGGTAAATACAAAAGAGTTATCAGATTATCAACAGCGTTGGTATACCCCAGATATGATGACGTTATATATTGCCGGTAATGTTGATAATCGTATCTTAACCGAAAGTATTAATCAGGCATTTTCTTCTCTTGAAGGAAAACGCGTGACACCTGTGCCTGTGCCTGTTCTTGCCGATATGAAACCAGAAACATTGTATGTGCAAGAACCCATGCGAAAAAATGACCAAATCTCTCTTATTTGGGATCTAGATTGGTCACCAGTGAAAGATTCTGACACACTGAGCCGTTATTGGTTAAGTGATTTAGCGCGTGAAGTGATTTTTGTGCACTTAGGTCGTAGTCTCGAACAGCGTAAAGAAAAAGAAAGTACGCAAGTGAATATCGATTGTCGAGTGCAATATCAACGAGCCAGTTGCTCGTTAAATGTTGATACAGCAACGGCAAATATTCCTGCACTTGCCACTTGGGTGGGGGAAGAGCTTGGCGAATTACGTAATCAAGGTGTCAGTGATGAATTGTATCAAGATTTACTTCAAGAAAAGCAAATTCAACTCACTCAATTGTTTGCGCGTTATGCCAAAACAAGTACTTCTATCTTAATTAATCAGCGTTTATTGTCTCAGCAAAGCAATATTATTGATATTCCACCAGAGCAATATCAGCGTTTACGCCAAGCATTTTTAGCGGGTTTAACGAAAGAGATGTTAAATCAAGAGTTATCGAGAATTCTATCTGAGGATATCACTTTTGTATTAACGCAAAGTAGCGAGACGCCAACGGTAAACTTGGGTGAATTGCGTGTGCAATTTGAAAAGCAAGTTCACCCAGAAACAGCGAATAGCTCAAACACGGCTAAAACATCGTTAACTACTGGTGAAAAAGCTTCGGTGCAGGCAGATGCACAACAGACAAAATAGATAAGTAGTACGGCATTAACTTAATAAATAAAAGCTGGAAATAGCCTAACGCTATTTTCAGCTTTTTTATCGTTATATGTTAAACCGCTAGCTTATTTTTTTGCACTGGCACGTAAATCGGTTACTGTTTTACCACCTATCCCCCAGTTATCTGTATCAACTTCATCGATAACGACGACAGTTGTCGCAGGATTTTTGCCTAACACATCCACTAAAAGCTGTGTTGCCCCAGTAATTAATTGTTCTTTTTGTTCTGCTGTTGCACCTTCGCGGGTAATTTTAATATTAACGTATGGCATTTATTTTTCCTTATTACGTTTTACATTATTGATAGGTGGTTAATGCAGGGAATTAACCCTATCTCGTGAGGTTACAATTTTAGGTGATAGATTGCGTTTCACTCTTGTGTTTTTCTTTGCGCATATTAGGTCCATCTGTTGCAATCCAAGCGGCACAAAAGAGTGTTAGTCGTGCAAAAAAGTAGAAGAAAGCCATTAAACCAATCACAGAGCCAAAAGCTGCACCAGAAGGTGAACTGGCTAATCTAGGTAATAACCATGTCATCACCGACTTTAAGATCTCAAAGCCAATTGCGGCGATAAGCGTTCCTTTTAATAATGAGATACGTTTAGGTTGGTGACGAGGTAAGATCCACAATATCCACAAAAATAACAGATAATTGGCACTAATAGAGATAGTTAAACCAATGGTTGTCCAAGCAGGTGTGAGCCATTCAATACCATCTAAACCTAATGTATGCACAATCAATTTTTGTGCGGAGCCAGCAACGGAGGTTAGTGTAATAGTGATAACAAGTGCAACAAGTAAACCGATAAGGGCTAAAAAATCGCGAAAATAACGAAAGTAAATTTTTTCTTGATCCTCTTTGTTGCGTTCCCATATCGGGCGAGACTGAGCCAAAATGGCTTGGCGTAAGTTCCCGACCCAGTTAACACCAGAATACAAGGCGATGGCTAACCCTGTTAAACCTACGGTTGTACGTTGACGAACCGCAGTATCAATACTTTGTTGAACGGTTGAGGCTAAAGTTGGATCATCAATACTATTGGCAACTCCCGTAATTAATTTGGCCAACAAATCAGGGTTTGAAGCTAAAATAAAACCCGCACAAGCAAAAGAGAGCATTAGTACAGGAATTAATGATAAAAATGAGAAGTAAGTGATAGCCGCACCAAACTGGTTTCCCATTCGGTCAGTAAAACGCTCTGCCGCTCGAATAAGGTGAGCAATAAAGGGAATGTTGGTAACAAAATTAGTGAATTTTATACCAATACCAATGGCTTTTTTTCCACCGTGAAGCCCTTTTTCTAACCCATGCTTAATGGGCTGAGTCAGTTGAGTGTTTTTATTGGATGCCTTTTTCTGTGTCTCTTCTGACATATATCCTCTTTAATTAAATCAGTCCATTCTTAAGAATTGAGTACTATTATGATAATGATTATTGAAAAATAGCATAAGGTTATGCCTATTACATAACTTAATGCTTATTATCATTAGCTATCTATTAGGGTAGCAGAGTTGTCTGCTTTGGCTTAAGTATGATGATATTTTTAACAGTTATGCGCTTTTTATCTAAGCAAACCTATGATTAGCAGGTAGTTCGAATGAATAATAATTCCCATTATATGGCTTAACATAATGGGAATTTACGGGGCATTATTTTTTTGTGAGTAGCTCTAACTCTTCTTCAGCTGCTTTCAACTCAGCTTTTGCTTGCGCAAGTTTATCTTCTCTTTTTGTAATTTTATCGCGCTCTCCCTTAAGTTGCGCTTCTTTTAATTCTAATTCACGCTCTTTCACTTCCAGTTGTTTTTCACGTAATTCTAGGCGGGTATCTTCAACAACCTTTTCTGGAGTGCAATAACGTTCTACTTTATTAAGTGCTCGCTCTAAGCCTTGTACTCGATATTGATTACCATGCATTTTGGCATAGTCGATTTGTCGTTGAATATTCTGTTTTTTGATGTCACAACCATTAACCGCTGTTTCTGCTGATGCATAACTAGCTGTTAAACTAAGAATAATTGCAGTAAAAATATATTTTTTCATTCTATTCCTTTATCTGACTTAAGTTAAATATTGATTTATCATAACCTCTGCCTGCCAAGACTCAATGTTTCTTTTTCTTTCAATAAAGAAGTTCAGCTTTTTCTGATACACTTAGCTTATTCACTCTTTTCAGAGTAAGTTAATTACTTTGCTATGCCCATTTCTAACGGAAGATAAAGAATGCTGAGCTATCGTCATAGTTTCCACGCTGGCAACCACGCCGATGTATTAAAACATATTGTTCAAACCCTGATTATTGAGTCTTTAAAAGAGAAAGAAAAACCGTTTCTTTATTTGGATACTCATGCTGGCGCTGGACGTTATCAGCTCACCAATGCACATGCGACTCGCACGGGAGAATACTTAGAAGGCATTGCACGCTTATGGCAACAAGAAGAGGTGCCTGAACTTATCTTGCCTTATTTGGAGGCGGTCGGTTCGTTAAATACATCTGATGAGTTACGTTATTATCCCGGCTCTCCTTTATTGGCTGCTAAATTACTGCGTGAGCAAGATCTGTTAATGCTAACTGAATTACACCCCACCGATTTCCCTTTATTACGTACGGAATTTTCCCGCGATAAACGTGTGAGAGTGTGTCGGGAAGATGGCTTTGGACAATTAAAATCAAAACTCCCTCCCGCCAGTCGTCGTGGGTTTGCTTTAATTGATCCACCTTATGAACTTAAACAAGATTATAGTGCGGTTGTTAAAGGCATTGTGGAAGGCTATAAACGTTTCGCCACCGGGACCTATGCAATTTGGTATCCTGTTGTGCATCGCCAACAAATTAAACGGATGCTAAAAGAGCTAGAGGCCACCGGTATTCGTAAAATTCTGCAAATTGAGTTGGCAGTGAAACCAGATAGTGATCAACTAGGTATGACAGCATCAGGTATGATTGTTATTAACCCACCTTGGAAATTGGCATCACAAATGGCGTCTATCTTGCCTTGGCTACATAAAACCTTGGTTCCTGAAGGTACTGGACACACATTAGTTGAATGGGTTGTACCAGAATAAGTCATTTATTACTGTTTTACCTATTACTGTAAAAGCGAAAACCTAACCTGCTAAGTAATAAAATTTGTCATAATAGACTTTATTACATGAAAGAATTAGCCTGTTAGGTACCTATTTTTCTACAGATAAATGGATTAGATCAATTATGAGCAAACATTACGATTATATCGCCATCGGTGGCGGTAGTGGTGGCATCGCATCAATCAATAGAGCGGCTATGTATGGCCAAAAATGTGCATTAATTGAAGCGAAAGCGCTAGGTGGCACTTGCGTTAATGTCGGTTGTGTCCCGAAAAAAGTGATGTGGCATGCTGCGCAAATTGCCGAAGCAATTCATCAATACGGTCCTGATTATGGTTTTGATACTACAGTAAACCGTTTTGATTGGGATACATTAATCAGTAGCCGTACTGCTTATATTGATCGTATCCACCAATCTTATGAACGTGTATTAGGTAATAATAAAGTTGATGTTATCCAAGGCTTTGCCCGTTTTGTTGATGCGCATACTATTGAAGTAAACGGTGAAAAAATTACCGCAGATAATATACTTATTGCCACGGGAGGCCGTCCTATTCAGCCAAACATTCCAGGGGCTGAATATGGTATTAACTCTGATGGTTTCTTCGAACTTAGCGCATTACCAAAACGTGTTGCTGTTGTGGGTGCCGGCTATATTGCTGTTGAATTAGCGGGTGTATTAAATGCGTTAGGGAGTGAAACACACTTATTTGTGCGTAAACATGCACCATTACGTAGTTTTGATCCACTAATCGTCGATACGCTGGTGGAAGTAATGGAAGCGGAAGGGCCTAAATTACACACCCATGCAGTTCCTAAAGCTGTGGTTAAAAATGCCGACGGTAGCTTAACGTTACAACTTGAAAATGGCTTAGAGCAGACGGTAGATACTTTAATTTGGGCGATTGGTCGTGAACCTGCTACAGATAATATCAATTTAGCGGCTACGGGTGTTAAGCTAAATGAAAAAGGGTATATTCAGGTTGATAAATTCCAAAATACCAATGTGCCCGGTATTTATGCCGTAGGTGATAACACAGGTGCGGTAGAATTAACCCCTGTTGCGGTAGCCGCTGGACGTCGTTTATCAGAGCGATTATTTAATAATAAACCTAATGAACATTTAGATTATACCAATATTCCAACAGTGGTATTTAGTCACCCAGCTATTGGTACTGTGGGTTTAACGGAACCTCAAGCTATTGAGCAATATGGCGCTGAGCAAGTGAAAGTCTATAAATCTTCTTTTACTGCCATGTATAGTGCAGTGACACGCCATCGTCAGCCTTGTCGGATGAAATTAGTCTGTGTGGGTGCTGAAGAAAAAATTGTCGGTATCCACGGTATTGGTTTTGGCATGGATGAAATGTTGCAAGGTTTTGCAGTGGCATTAAAAATGGGTGCCACGAAGAAAGATTTTGATGATACTGTTGCTATCCACCCAACGGCGGCGGAAGAATTTGTGACAATGCGTTAATTTTTTCACATTTAATTAAAAAGCGAGTACTACTATAGTGGTATTCGCTTTTTATTTTAGCTAATCGTGCTATCGAGTCTATTTATTTTATCTGCATAAATGGTCGCTTTAAATACAACATCAGTCGTTAAATGTTAATAAAATATTTATGCCCTTTCTTATCAATACCTCCATCTAAGACATACTTTTCCTTTTAATTCAAGTTAATACTTATTTCGACTCTTTTGTTCCACTTTATTATCAATAGGTTTTTTTTTATAAGTAACCATAATGTTTCTAATGGTATTATGTCTTATTAGTATTATTAACAAATTATTATATTCATTAACATTATAATAAAACATGATATTATAAAGCCTCTAAAAAATAATCTAATAACAATATAAATAGTAAGACTATTACTGAGGTAAAAGATGAACATTTCAAGGAGAAAGCTACTTTTAGGTGTTGGTGCTGCGGGCGTTTTAGCAGGTGGTGCGGCTTTAGTTCCAATGGTTCGCCGTGACGGCAAATTTGTGGAAGCTAAATCTAGAGCATCATTTGTTGAAGGTACGCAAGGGGCTCTTCCTAAAGAAGCAGATGTAGTGATTATTGGTGCCGGTATTCAGGGGATCATGACCGCTATTAACCTTGCTGAACGTGGTATGAGTGTCACTATCTTAGAAAAGGGTCAGATTGCCGGTGAGCAATCAGGCCGTGCATACAGCCAAATTATTAGTTACCAAACATCACCAGAAATCTTCCCATTACACCATTATGGGAAAATATTATGGCGTGGCATGAATGAGAAAATTGGTGCAGATACCAGTTATCGTACTCAAGGTCGTGTAGAAGCGCTGGCGGATGAAAAAGCATTAGATAAAGCTCAAGCGTGGATCAAAACAGCTAAAGAAGCGGCAGGTTTTGATACACCATTAAATACTCGCATCATTAAAGGTGAAGAGCTATCAAATCGCTTAGTCGGTGCTCAAACGCCATGGACTGTTGCTGCATTTGAAGAAGATTCAGGCTCTGTTGATCCTGAAACAGGCACACCTGCACTCGCTCGTTATGCCAAACAAATCGGTGTGAAAATTTATACCAACTGTGCAGTAAGAGGTATTGAAACTGCGGGTGGTAAAATCTCTGATGTGGTGAGTGAGAAAGGGGCGATTAAAACGTCTCAAGTTGTACTCGCTGGGGGTATCTGGTCGCGTTTATTTATGGGCAATATGGGTATTGATATCCCAACGCTCAATGTATATCTATCACAACAACGTGTCTCAGGGGTTCCTGGTGCACCACGTGGTAATGTGCATTTACCTAATGGTATTCATTTCCGCGAACAAGCGGATGGTACTTATGCTGTTGCACCACGTATCTTTACGAGTTCAATAGTCAAAGATAGCTTCCTGCTAGGGCCTAAATTTATGCACTTATTAGGTGGCGGAGAGTTACCGTTGGAATTCTCTATTGGTGAAGATCTATTTAATTCATTTAAAATGCCGACCTCTTGGAATTTAGATGAAAAAACACCATTCGAACAATTCCGAGTTGCCACGGCAACACAAAATACGCAACACTTAGATGCTGTTTTCCAAAGAATGAAAACAGAATTCCCAGTATTTGAAAAATCAGAAGTTGTTGAACGTTGGGGTGCTGTTGTGAGTCCAACATTTGATGAATTACCTATCATTTCTGAGGTCAAAGAATACCCAGGCTTAGTGATTAACACGGCAACAGTGTGGGGTATGACAGAAGGCCCAGCAGCGGGTGAAGTGACCGCTGATATTGTCATGGGCAAGAAACCTGTTATTGATCCAACGCCGTTTAGTTTGGATCGTTTTAAGAAGTAAACCCTTGTTTTACTGTAATTAAACACATTAAGGAGTTTTCATGCGCTATAAAAGTCTACTTGTTGCTTTACCTTTCGTGTTCGGTGTAGCAAGTGCAAATGCAGCGGAGAATGTTGTGCATCATAAATTAGACGGTATGCCTATTTCAGAAGCAGTTGAAATTAACGCAGGTAATAATCTGGTTTTCTTAAGTGGTAAAGTGCCTACTAAGAAATCCGCAGATGCACCAGAAGGTGAATTAGCTTCTTACGGTAATACCGAAGAGCAAACTATTAATGTTTTAGAACAAATCAAAACTAACCTGAATAACCTTGGTCTTGATATGAAAGACGTGGTTAAGATGCAAGTATTCTTAGTTGGTGGTGAAGAGAATAACGGCACTATGGATTTTAAAGGCTTTATGAACGGTTATTCTAAGTTCTATGACGCTTCAAAAACCAATCAATTACCAGCACGTTCAGCATTCCAAGTGGCTAAGTTGGCTAATCCAGCATGGCGTGTAGAAATTGAAGTGATTGTAGTTCGTCCTGCTAAATAAAGACACCCTGTATTTTACCTTATTTTAAGGTAAACCAATTTTATAAAACGCTAGAGAAGGGCAACTTTCTTTAGCGTTTTTTATGGCTATTTTTTTTCCGTTAGCCACTGAATAATAAAATCAGCAATAGCTTCTGGCGAATTAATATCTAGCAGTGGGAGGGATGTGTCTAAATCACTATCACTAGCTAGTGCAATCACATGTTCATCCAGTAACTCATTAACACTTCGCTCATTGATATGGCGGTAAAGTGCAATTTTAGGGATAGCCTCTGTTTTGAAACCTTCCACTAAAATCATATCGAGTTTACTTGCATCAAAACGAGAAGCGAGATAGTACAAATCCAGCTCAGCTAAATCAGGGGTTTCGGTCATTAATGCCCAACGTTGTTGACTAGCGACTAATGTTTGTTCGGCTCCGGCTTTTCTAAGTTCATAGCTGTCTTTGCCTGGTTTATCGACATCCATATCATGATGGGTATGTTTTATCATACCAACCCGAATATTTCTGTTACGCAACAAAGGAATAAGTTTTTTTAGTAAGGTTGTTTTACCTGTACCACTCCAAGCGGTGATCCCTAACAGCGGTAACTGATTTTGTGTCATCTTATGAGCTCCTATTTTGCTATGTGATTGGCGTTTGCTATATCTTCAGGTGTGTTTAAATTAATAAAGGCTGTGGCCTGATTAGCAAATAAAACCGGTTTAGCGGCGATTTGGCGCATAAATAGCATTAATTTACGGTCACCTTGAGCGAGATAAGCCTCAAGTGTTGGAATAAGACAACGATTTAACAGTGCCAGTGTTGGATGCTCTCGCTGCCCATCGTCGGCATAGACGGCTAAGGCATCCCCTTTGTGACGATAGAGCGTTTCAACCAAGTTGCTAGGAAAATAGGGGACATCACAAGGAACAAACACAACCCAAGGGGTTTGAGCTTGTTTTAATAATGCCAGCATTCCAGCTAAAGGACCGGAAAAATCACTGGTTTCATCGGTGATAACAGGATACTGGCTTTGGCGATAGCGTTCCAGATTACGGTTTGCACTAATCAGAATAGAGGCAACCTGTGGTGATAACTTTTGGGCAATATGGAGGTATAAAGGTAGCCCATGTAAGAGTTGAAGCCCTTTATCAGCGCCTCCCATTCTAGTAGCTTGGCCACCGGCGAGTATACCGCCTGTGATATTCTGGTTTTTCATAGTCAATATTTGTGAATGAGTTTGCGAAAAATTGCGAACAATACTTATCAAGTAAAGACGATATAGTAATAGAAAGCACGAACTTATTCTGGTTACATGTAAAGCAACAGCAATTTTTTTAAAAAAGCGTAATATTTACGCAGATTGACAGAGGTTGTCTTTTTCTCTTAGAGAATACTTGGTACTTTGTTGTTATTTTAATAATAAGGATTTTTTGTATGAAATGTCACCGTCTTAATGAAGTGATGGAATTATTGCACCCAGTATGGGAAGAGCATTCTGATTTAAACTTAGTTCAATTATTACAGAAACTGGCGGATGAAGCAGGTTTTAAAGGTCAACTTGCTGATCTAACTGATGATATTTTGATCTATCATCTAAAAATGCGCAATACCGCACCCACAGATGTTATTCCTGGGCTGAAGAAAGATTATGAAGAAGATTTCAAAACAGCTATTTTACGTGCTCGCGGTGTGATTAAAGATTAATTTCAGGATAGGACATGGCCATATCTGCCTCATTTAATTTTCAAGGATTGTCTCCCGATAGTATTTGGGATGCGCTAATTAATATTGGGTTTTATCCTGATTCAGGGCTGACGGAATTAAACAGCTACGAAAATCGTGTTTTTCAGTTTATGGATGAGCACAAACAACGTTATGTGGTGAAATTTTATCGTCCTCAACGTTGGAGCTATTCACAAATAAAAGAAGAACATGAATTTGTTTTAGCGCTAAAAGAGGCACAGGTTTCTGTCGCAGCGCCTATCGAGGTAAAAGGCGAAACAGTTCATCTTTCTAATGAAGGGTTTTATTTTGCATTATTCCCAAGTATTGGGGGAAGAGCATATGAAACTGATAATCTATTTCAGCTTGAAGAGGTGGGGCGGACATTAGGACGTATTCACCAAATAGGTAGAAAAAAGAGCTATCAATATCGGCCGACACTGTCTGTTGCGGACTATTTGGTCGCGCCAAAATTAGAATTTGAACAAAGTGATTTAGTTCCAACGCAATTAAAATCTCAATTTATTGATGCTATTGATAAAATTATTCATGAAGTGAGTCCTAAATTATCAGACTCAACATGGAAAAAATTACGACTACATGGGGATTGTCATCCCGGCAATATATTGTGGCGTGATGAAGTCGTTATGGTTGATTTTGATGATTCTCGTATGGGAAGTGCAATTCAAGATTTTTGGATGTTATTAAGTGGCTCAAAGCAAGATCAGCTTATACAGCTAGATACATTGCTTGAGTCTTATAATGAATATCAAGATTTTGATGTGAGAGAACTATCATTAATTGAACCTCTACGTGCGATGAGAATGGTGCATTATATCGCATGGGTATTAAAGCGCTGGAAGGATCCTGCTTTTCCAAGAACCTTTGTTTGGTTTCAAGAGCAAGACTTTTGGTTTAAACAACTCGCTTTATTTAAAGGGCAAGTGGAGCAATTAAATGAGCCACCTTTACAACTTAGCCCAATGTATTAATTTTTAGGAGATAATACGAAATGAAAAAAATTTGGCTGGCGTTAGCAAGTATGGTGTTAGCATTTGGTGTTTCAGCTGCCGATATTTCTGAAGGTAAGCAGTATACAAACCTTTCTAAGCCTGTTGCAGGTGCTCCACAAGTGGTTGAATTTTTCTCTTTTTATTGCCCTCATTGCTATCAGTTTTCTGAAGTGTATAAGGTCAATAGCACAGTTGAAAAAAATGTACCAGAAAACACCAAAATGGCTCGTTACCACGTTGACTTCTTAGGGCCGTTAGGTAAAGAGATGACCCGTGCATGGGCGGTTGCTATTGCATTAGGTGTTGAAGACCAAGTCTCTCCAGCCTTATTTAAAGGAATACAAGAAACACAATCTATTCGCTCTGTTGATGATATTCGCACTACCTTTATTAATGCAGGGGTAAAAGCGGAAGATTATGATGCAGCAATTAATAGTTTTGTGGTTAACTCATTGGTAAGCCAACAACAAAATGCGGTAACTGATTTCCAAATTAATGGTGTACCGGCAATGGTTATTGATGGTAAATATAAAATGAAAAATGATGGCATTAGTGCTAAATCACCAGAAGAGTATGCAAAAGCTTATTCTGATGTCGTCAATCAATTACTGATGAAAAAATAATTGATCAATTATTGCTAATTGATAGATAAGTAGAAATAGCTACCAATGTTAGATAAAAATGGCACCCACTGTTTGTGAGTGCCATTTTTTTATTCTTCATATTTCCTTCATAATATAACTATCCACATTAATTGATGTATATCTAATTAATTCAATATAATTAGTAATGCATCGTAAGTCATTGATTTTTTAATTATGTTAATAAAGTGAAAATAGACTTAATCACTTAATATAGATAGGGTTACAAAAATACTCACAGAGTTATCCACAGGATATTCATGAATAACACAAACAATGTAATGTCAGGGAAATAGTCTGTAATATTACTGTAAATCAATATTAACGAACTGACTCTTTTGGTTCCTTGTTTATGGTTGTGTTGCGCTAATTTTTTTAGGTAAAGAAGCAATAACTTGTTATATTTTAGTTTATTATTTTTCGCTGCTAAGTGTAATTGCTTAGTGTTTGGAAATGTTAAATAGCTAACCTCTTAGAATAATGAAAAATGTAGATTTTATGTTAATAATGATTATTTAGCATTTAATTTAACTGCTTTATTCTCCCATTTTGCTTATTTGACAATATTCTTTTACTTATGCTAGAACTGGTAATAGTTATATTTATTATCCAATATAAAAAATTCATTCTTATATATTGGATAAATAACAGTAGGAGGCGTGATGCAAAACGAAACAGATCCTGAAAATCTTACTTTACTCGATGAATCTACCTCAACAAGCCTTGTTCCTTATCGTGGAATTAGATTAGCGAATAACCCAATAAATAAATTAATGAGGAAAATTAAACAGAAACTCGGCACGCTAAATGAAATTAATATTGTCACATTAGTCAGTTGGATAGCAACAGTCACTGCCTGTGGTATGTATGTCTCTTATATTCCACAAATAATGGACAATCTTAATGGCATTAAAACTAGCCCATTCCAGCCTTTTGTTGCAGCCATAAACTGTTTATTATGGACTTATTATGGCGTGAAAAGTAAAGAATATCCCGTTGCGATTGCTAATGCTCCCGGTATTCTATTCGGTACTATTGCTTGCCTTACTGCAATTATTTAATTAATTAACTATACCGTGTTTTATTACCGTATTTTATTAAAAATAATATAGAGAATATAAATAACCATATATTATTGAGGTGTTTCTATATTATTTTTAGTCATTATTTTGTATAAAAACGAATAATATTTATCGTCTTTTTATTAAGATAAAATTGATCTGCTTGATTTATTCGAATCAATGATTGTCGGTGACTAACCGATAATTATATCTGTCTATCGTGATAAGAAGTTTGTCAATAATCTCAGGTAATATTCGTCTATTGCGTTGCAATGTGGCATTCTAGTCATATCAATGAACCTCAGAACAATGATGAACAGATTATGGTCCAGATAGCAGAAAACCCCTTTATCCTTGTAGATGGCTCTTCATACCTTTATCGTGCCTATCATGCTTTTCCTCCGCTAACTAATAGCAAAGGAGAACCCACAGGGGCGATGTATGGTGTGTTAAACATGCTACGCAGCCTAATAATTCAGTATAAGCCTAGTCATGTGGCGGTTGTGTTTGATGCTAAAGGCAAAACATTCCGTGATGAGTTGTATGAGGAATATAAATCTAATCGCCCACCAATGCCAGATGATCTGCGTGAGCAGATTGAGCCTTTGCATGAAATGGTTCAAGCGATGGGCTTACCGTTACTTTCTATTACTGGCGTCGAAGCTGATGATGTGATTGGCACATTGGCATTAAAAGCAGCCAGTGATGGTCGTAATGTGTTAATCAGTACCGGTGATAAAGATATGGCACAGCTAGTTACGCCCAATATCACACTTATCAACACGATGACGAATGTTATTTTAGGCCCCGATGAAGTTAAAGAAAAATATGGGGTGCCACCGGAGTTGATTATCGACTTTCTCGCCCTGATGGGTGACTCATCAGATAATATTCCCGGTGTTCCAGGGGTGGGTGAAAAAACAGCATTAGGGCTATTGCAAGGACTTGGTAGCTTAGAGGATATTTATCAACAGCTTGATAAAATAGCCACATTGAGTTTCCGAGGTGCGAAAACACTTGGCGCTAAAATGGTTGAACATGAGAAAGTTGCCAAACTTTCTTATCAATTAGCGACAATTAAAACAGATGTAGCGCTTGATAAAACCTTTGATGACTTAGTGGTTAATGAACCTAATTTAGATAAGTTACTTGAAATGTTTACGCGTTATGAATTTAAACGCTGGATAAGTGACTTACAAAATGGTGGTTGGTTAGCTCAACGCAGTAGCCGTAAAGCGCCAGTCCCCTATAGTGCAGAAGTCGCAACACCCAAAGAGCAGCCAGCTGCAGACAATTTCCCGGTTATCTCTCAAGAGAACTATGAGTCTATATTGACTCATGAAAGCTTAATGCGCTGGGTTGAGGTACTGAAAAAAGCGCCCGCTTTTGCTTTTGATACTGAAACAGATAGCTTGAATAATATTGATGCACGTTTAATCGGTCTGTCATTTGCGGTAGAGCCAGGCAAGGCCGCTTATATTCCATTGCGTCATGATTATCTAGATGCACCAGAGCAATTACCTGTTGATGAGGTACTAACTGCTTTAAAACCGATTTTAGAAGATAAAACCATCTTAAAAATTGGGCAAAACCTGAAATTCGACCGCGGCATTATGGAAAATGAAGGCATCGAATTAAACGGTATTTATTTTGATACCATGTTGGAGTCTTATGTCTTAAATAGTGTGAGTAGCCGCCATGATATGGATACCTTAGCGGAAAAGCATTTAAATCATAAAACGACGACATTTGAAGAGATTGCTGGTAAAGGTAAGGGGCAACTTACCTTTAATCAGATTGAGGTTGAACAAGCGACCTTATATGCAGCGGAAGATGCTGACATTACCTTGTTACTGCATCAAGCGCTTTATCCTCAAATAGAGGCGATTGCACCGCTAAAACACGTTTATCACGATATTGAGATGCCATTAGTCCCTGTGCTTTCACGCATGGAGCGTAAGGGCGTATTGATTGACGCACAAGTGCTTGCCATGCAATCCCAAGAAATCACTCAACGTTTAGCTGAGATTGAAAAAGAGACATTCGCGTTAGCAGGGCAAGAATTTAATCTCTCTTCACCTAAGCAATTACAAGAGATTTTATTTGAAAAACTCAATCTTCCTATTATCAAGAAAACACCAAAAGGTGCTCCTTCAACAAATGAAGAAGTGTTAGAAGCGTTAGCGCATAGTCATGAGTTACCTCGTTTAATTTTAGAACATCGTGGATTGGCAAAATTAAAATCGACTTATACGGATAAATTGCCGTTGATGGTCAATAGTAAAACTAAGCGGGTGCATACTTCATATCATCAGGCGGTGACTGCGACAGGACGTTTATCTTCTCGTGATCCTAATCTGCAAAATATTCCAGTAAGAAATGAAGAGGGGCGTCGTATTCGCCAAGCGTTTATTGCCCGTGATGGTTTTAAAATAGTTGCTGTCGACTATTCTCAAATCGAATTACGTATTATGGCGCATTTATCGCAAGATAAAGGTTTGCTTGATGCTTTTGCTCAAGGGAAAGATATTCACCGAGCTACTGCATCTGAAGTGTTTGGTATACCTTTAGACGAAGTCACCGCTGAGCAACGCCGTAGCGCTAAAGCAATTAATTTTGGTCTGATTTATGGGATGAGTGCTTTTGGTTTATCTCAACAAATTGGTGTTGAACGAAAAGAAGCACAGCGATATATGGATCTCTATTTTGAACGTTATCCAGGGGTATTAGATTATATGGAGCGTACCCGTAAACAAGCGTCACAGCAAGGCTATGTGGAAACGTTAGATGGACGCCGTTTATATCTGCCAGAGATTAACTCTAAAAATGCGATCCGACGTAAAGCATCAGAGCGTGAAGCGATTAACGCACCTATGCAGGGAACGGCAGCCGATATCATTAAAAAAGCAATGATTGCGGTGGATAATTGGATCTGTCATGAATGCCCTGATGATGTACATATGATTATGCAGGTACACGATGAATTAGTGTTTGAGGTACGAGAGTCATATTTAGAAAAAGCAAATGCGATGATCCATAAGCTCATGGAAAGTAGCATGGAGCTTGCTATTCCACTGAAGGTCGAAGTCGGAGTCGGTAATAACTGGGATGAAGCCCATTAATGACGAGATAACACTTTGTTTATAATAGATATCAGAATGGTTTTTTAACTGATGAATTTAAGCGGGATAGCCATAAGGTTTTCCCGCTTTGCTATATTTAAAGCTAGGGAAGGGGAACAATAGGAAGTGTGGGGGGATAAAAAATAAAAAGCCCAGTTGTTTGACTGAGCTTACACTATAAAAGTCATTAGTATTAACAATATCAAAAGTTAAATACATTCCATTAAGCAACTTGGGTGCTGTTGAGTTTGCTTAATTTTTTCTGTTTTTTCTCGATACGTTGACGTTTTAACGGCGATAAATGGTCTATAAATAGTTTACCATTGAGGTGATCTAGCTCATGTTGAATACAGCCAGCAAAGAGATCGGCTGCTTCTAGCTCGATTTCATCACCATTTCTATCTAGTGCTTTGACTTTTAAGTAGCGAAAGCGTTGTGTGGGAGCAAAAGAGTCTGGGATAGAAAGACAACCATCCATCATATCCATTATTTCATCTTCAGTACTGATAATTTCTGGGTTAATAAGAGCAATGGGTTGATCTCTATTTTCAGAAACATCAATAACGACAATACGTTTAGAGACATTAACCTGAGGAGCCGCTAAGCCAATTCCTCTTTCTGCGTACATGGTTTCAATCATGTCATCGATTAATGTGCGTATTTCGTCATCTACTTTTTCCACAGGTGTAGCAACTTTGCGTAGTCGCTCATCAGGAAAATGCAGTAGCGTTAATACAGCCATGAATACCTCATTTTATCGCTAATTTACAAATTTATTACGGTCTCGCGATAAGCCTATCACAAAATTAGTCTGTATAAACCGCACATTTTGTGTGATTTGTTTTATTTTTAAGCACTTTTTACAGGTGATTTAGATCTCATAAATATGTAATTAAACTACATTTATTGAGCGTTTGAATACATAAACATCAAGCTGAATCGTGTTTGCATGTGAAAAAAAATTACAAAAGGGCTTTTATTAGCCAAAAAAATAGAGTACATTATCTCTTGTAGGGTACAGAGGTAAGATGTTCTATCTTTCAGACCTTTTACTTCACGTAATCGGATTTAGCTGAATATTAGCTGCCCCAGTCGACTTTATTTCGACTGGGGCATTTTTTTATCTAAAATTTGCACGAGTGATTAATGCTAAGAATGGAAGGGGAAGCCATATTTTCCCCTAATAAAGCGGATAGTGAGTTAAGCTTCTGTCTCTGGTTCGTTAGTATCAGTAAACCACTCATTTAACGTATTACGTAATTTATCAATGCCTATTTTTTTCAAAGAAGAAAAACATTCAACACGTATATCACCTGATTTTTCTGACAGTGCATTTTGTACCGCCATTAACTGCTTTTTACGTGCCCCTGATGCTAATTTATCCGCTTTAGTGAGCAAGACGAGAGTCGGAAGCTCTGAATCCACCGCCCAATCAATCATCTGCATATCGAGATCTTTTAATGGATGACGGATATCCATTAAAATAACAACTCCTTTTAAGCACTCTCTTTTTTGCAGGTATTCACCTAAAGAGCGTTGCCATTTGCGTTTCATCTCTTCGGGGACTTGAGCATATCCGTAGCCAGGTAAATCGACTAAACGTCGTCCTTCCTCAATTTGAAACAGATTGATAAGTTGAGTACGACCGGGTGTTTTACTGGTTCTTGCCAATCCATTTTGTTGCGTTAGTGCATTTAATGCACTGGATTTACCCGCATTAGAACGACCCGCAAAGGCAATTTCAATTCCTGTATCTGGTGGTAAATGGCGGATATCAGGTGCACTGATAATGAAATGTGCTTTTTGGTAATTAAATTGGGTCATTATGGTATAAGCCTCTCTGAAATAATGCGCTTCCTCATGCATACTAAGATGAGTTTTGCATAGAGAATCGAAAATCGATTAATTAACTATTCCCTCTATTTTGGCGTAATTTAGCGACTTATAACAGTAATTAAACATGAAAATTTACCCTGTTATGATGTAAATGCGTTTATTGTGCGTAAATAAAGGTAAATGATTGGCACTATTTGCCCCAGCGAATTAAAATCGCTGCATATTAAGTAAGTTGTAGACTATTAAAGTAAAGGATCCCTGCATGTTAAAACGTTTTTTTGTCACTCTCGTTACCGCTTGCACCTTGACAACAACAAGCCTTGCAATGGCTGCAACGGGAGAGACCTTTGTTAAATTAGTCACATCTGAAGGCAATATTGAACTGTCACTGGATAATAAAAAAGCCCCTATCACAACGAAAAATTTTATTCAGTATGTCGAAGATGGTTACTATAACGGGACCACTTTTCATCGAGTGATCCCCGGATTTATGATCCAAGGTGGGGGATTTACGGCAGATTTGCAACAAAAGCAGACACGAGAGCCGATTAAGAATGAGGCTGATAATGGCTTACGTAACTTAAAAGGCACCATTGCAATGGCTCGTACATCAGATAAAGACAGTGCCACAAGCCAATTCTTTATTAATGTTGCTGATAATGCCTTTTTAGATCACGGTCAACGTGATTTTGGTTATGCGGTGTTTGGTAAAGTAGTGAAAGGCATGGATGTTGTCGATAAAATTTCACAAGTGCAAACCCGCAATATTGGTCCTTACCAAAATGTACCCGTTAAAACCGTGACGATTTTATCCGCTGAGGTGGTTAAAGAATAATGGGTGATTAGGTTAGACACTTCTCTAGCCTAAGTCAGTCAATGAACAGATATCCAGAATGCGTTCTCACATTCTGGATATTGTCGATCAAAAAAATTATTTCTGATCTTTGTTTTTGACATATGATCTTCTAGTACCGCGCTTGTTTGCTTTATTTATCTCTTAATTGATGAATAATCACCGTCATTATTGTTATTGCGCAATAAATCAACAGCTTTTCTTACTTACTATTTATATTTTACACCTGTGCTATGATAATCGGCTTCGTTGTATCCAGGTCGGTTGAATAACGAGCTATTTTGTCAGGGATATAACGGTTTCAAAATAGCATTAAAACAGATAATGATAATAAAATCAGTCGGATAAGCTAATATGCTGTTACTTATTGATAATTACGACTCGTTTACCTACAACCTTTACCAGTATTTTTGTGAACTGGGGGCGGAGGTTGTTGTTAAACGTAATGATGAGATTGGGCTTAAAGAGATAGAAAAGATGATGCCATCACATCTTGTTATCTCTCCGGGACCTTGCACGCCAGATGAAGCAGGGATCTCTCTTGAGGCGATACAGCGATTTGCCGGGGAAATACCTATTTTAGGTGTTTGCCTTGGTCATCAGGCGATTGGGCAAGCTTTTGGTGCATCCGTTATCAGAGCCCGTGAAGTGATGCATGGCAAAAATTCATTAATACACCATAATCAGCAAGGGGTGTTTAAAGGGCTTAATCGACCTTTAAGCGTTACCCGTTATCACTCTTTAGTGATTGATGCGACAACCTTGCCTGTCCCTTTTGAGGTTACAGCATGGAGCCAACATGACGGGAATGTTGATGAAATTATGGGGATACGTCATCGTACTTTACCCATTGAAGGTGTGCAATTTCATCCTGAAAGTATTCTGAGTGAACAAGGGCATGAGTTATTAAATAATTTTCTTAAATATTAATTGGATAATGAAAATTTAGCGTCATTATCCACTTTTATATCAAACCTTATTTGATTTTTTATTCATATTTAGTGATTATATTTTCATTGTATAGCTAAATGTCGGTCAGGTGGGGTAATGATAAATCAACGTATTAATAGGGCAACTTACGATCAGGTAATGTTGCCAATTTATTCACCAGCAGATTTTATTCCTGTTAAAGGGCAAGGTAGCCGTGTTTGGGATCAACAGGGAAAATCCTATATTGATTTTGCTGGTGGTATTGCTGTTCTAGCGCTTGGGCATGCGCATCCACTATTGAATAAAGCACTGCAAGAGCAAAGTGAGAAGCTTTGGCATGTAAGTAATGTGTTTACTAATGAGCCAGCATTATGTTTAGCTCAGAAATTAATCCAACATACTTTTGCTGAGCGTGTCTTTTTTGCCAATTCTGGGGCAGAAGCGAATGAAGCCGCACTTAAATTAGCACGACATTACGCTATTACCCGTCATAATCCTTATAAAACGAAGATAATTGCCTTCCACCACGCCTTTCATGGTAGAACATTTTTTACAGTCTCTGTTGGGGGACAACCTAAATATGCGGATGGTTTTGGTCCTAAACCTGCGGATATTATACATGTCCCTTTTAACTCTCTTGATGCTGTAAAAGCCGTGATTGACTCTCATACTTGTGCCGTAATACTGGAGCCTATCCAAGGTGAGGGCGGAGTGACACCGGCGACAGCGGAGTTTATGCATGGCTTACGTACACTATGTGATAAGCATCAAGCGCTATTAATTCTTGATGAAGTACAAACGGGTATGGGGCGAACCGGCAAACTATTTGCTTATATGCACTATGATATACAGCCCGATATTATTACCAGTGCCAAAGCATTAGGTAGTGGTTTTCCTCTCAGTGCGATGTTAACCACCGAGGATATCGCTTCGGTAATGGGGGTAGGAACACATGGTACGACTTATGGGGGGAACCCATTAGCCTGTGCAGTAGGCAATGCTGCTTTTGATTTAATCAACACTCAGGCGGTATTAGAAGGTGTCAGTGAGCGTCATCGTTGGATAGTGGATGAATTGCAGGCGATAAACCAAACTTATGCTGTGTTTTCTCAAATTCGTGGACAAGGCTTATTAATTGGCGCGCAGTTAGCACCACTGTATGCAGGTAAAGCAAAAGAGTTACTTGCACTGGCCTCTAAGCATGGCTTAATGATGTTAAATGCCGGGGCTGATGTAATACGCTTTACGCCAGCGTTGATTATTACCCTCGAAGAGTTACAAGAGGGCATGAATGCGTTACGAAAAGCGCTTGATGAGTTTGTAAAAGCAGAGTGAATTCAAATGTAAAACCCCATCATTGCGATGGGGCTTCATACAAAATAATCACTGTCCATCAGTTAAATGGGCTGTTTTCAATGCAACTTAACGAGTACCGTAAACAACGATAGTTTTACCGTGTGCTGAAATGAGGTTTTGATCTTCCAGCATTTTTAAAATACGGCCTACAGTTTCACGTGAACAACCTACAATTTGACCGATTTCCTGACGTGTAATTTTAATTTGCATGCCATCAGGATGCGTCATTGCATCAGGTTGTTTAGCTAAATTTAATAAAGTTTGTGCAATACGACCTGTTACATCAAGGAAAGCAAGGTTACCTACTTTTTCTGATGTGGTTTGTAATCTATTCGCCATTTGAGCGGAAAGGCGCATCAGAATGTCAGGATTGACCTGAATTAATTGGCGGAATTTTTTATAGGAAATTTCTGCTACTTCACAGGCTGTTTTTGCTCTAACCCATGCACTACGTTCTTGATCTTCTTCAAATAATCCAAGTTCACCGATGAAGTCACCTTGGTTTAGGTAGGAAAGGATCATCTCTTTTCCTTCTTCATCTTTAATAAGAACAGCCACGGAACCTTTAACAATATAATAAAGTGTTTCCGCTTTTTCACCTTGGTGGATCAGCGTGCTCTTGGATGGATATTTGTGAATATGGCAGTGTGACAAAAACCATTTAAGAGTCGGGTCTGTTTGCGGCTTGCCGAGAACCATTCGCGTTATCCTCTGTACGTTAATGCAGCCTTTCAAAACGGATTGACACCCTTTTGATACAGCGTGCTTAAAATCCTATCTTTACCGATTAACTTCCTGAGAATTCGGAAAGTTAATAAGGAATAGATTATAATAAATGAGAAAATAATGCATTGATCTTAACCACTATCATCAAGCAGATATTGTTTTTAACACAGTTAACGCATTAAGTCTCGTTTTACGCAGTCAGCATAATAAACCTATTTGCTAATTGCTAGTTGAATTATGAGAATGTACTCTTTTAGTCTTAGTTGTATTTAGGGGAAAAATAAAATGGAAGCACGTGTTAAATGGGTTGAAGATTTATCTTTTGTTGGCGAATCATCTTCCGGCCATCAAGTTATGATGGATGGTAATTCAGGTGATAAAGTGCCTAGTCCGATGGAAATGGTATTAATTGCTGCGGGTGGTTGTAGTGCTATTGATGTGGTGAGTATCTTACGTAAAGGTCGCCACCAAGTCATTGAATGTGAGGTAAAATTAACATCAAAGCGTCGTGAAGAGGCACCTCGTTTATTTACTGATATTAATTTACATTTCATTGTTTCCGGCAAAGCGTTGACAGATAAAATTGTTGAGCGAGCTGTACAATTATCAGCAGAAAAATATTGCTCTGTTTCTTTAATGTTAGGAAAAGCGGCCAATATTACGCACTCTTTTGAAATTAAAGATCCTGAATAAATTTGATATTTTAAAATAAATTTTAATATATAAAATAATATCCCTAAAATACGGGGATATTATTTTCGTCAAAAATAACATATCTATTTTAGCTAATTTTTTCACCATTCAATAATTTCTTCACCAGTGGTGCCATGATTAATTCCATCGCTAAGCCTAATTTCCCTCCTGGAACAACAATAGTATTGATAGTCGACATAAATGAACCATGCAACATTGCCAATAGATAAGGGAAATCGATATCGGTTAAGCCACGAAAGCGAATAACAATAAAACTTTCATCCAGTGTTGGAATAGCTTTAGCTGAGAAGGGATTAGAGGTATCCACCGTAGGAACGCGTTGGAAATTGATATGAGTACGAGAAAACTGTGGAATGATGTAACTGATATAATCATCCATCGAACGTACCACAGAATCTCTCACCGCTTCTTGAGAGTGCCCGCGCTCTGTGGTGTCTCTAATTAATTTTTGTATCCATTCAAGGTTAACAATAGGCACAACACCGACTAATAGGTCAACGTGTTGAGCGACATTATGTTGATCGGTAACGACTCCACCATGCAATCCCTCATAAAATAAAATATCTGTTTTTTCTGGCAATGCTTCCCAAGGTGTAAATGTCCCGGGTAATTGGTTATAAGGGGTTGCTTCATCATAAGAATGAAGATATTTGCGAAATTGCCCTTGCCCTGTTTGGCTATAGTGACTTAGGGTTGAACTTAATAAATTAAAGTCATTGGCTTCAGGGCCAAAATAGCTGATATGCCGTCCTTGCTCTTTCGCTTTTCTAATGGTCATATCCATTTCAGGGCGTGTATAACGGTGAAAACTATCCCCTTCAATAGAGGCTGCATGGGCGTTGAGTTGCTGAAATATTTTACGAAAAGCTTGGCTGGTTGTAGTAGTACCTGCACCACTTGAACCAGTAACAGCAATAATAGGGTGTTTGATTGACATATCATGTTCCTTTTCAAAATAAGGGCTATACCTTATTGTTAAATGTGATGTGATAGTGCCAACTTAGGTAAGATCAATCAGGGCGAAACTGTGCAGCTGGCATAATGTTGACGCTTTCATGAAGCTCAGACCACACTAACACGGCCTCACCCGAGACGAGTTGTTTTTTTACGTCGGCAACTTTTTGTTCAAGCGTTTTCTCTTGCATACCATAATCAGTCCCTTCTCGTAAAACGAAACTTTCAATCAAGTTATCTAGCGTTTCGGTTGATAGTTCTTGCCAAGGGATGATCATTTTACTTTCTCCAAATAGGTTGATAGCCAGTCGGGGATACGTTTTTCAAGCCACATTACAGGCTTAGAGAGTTTTCCACTAACAAAACCTACATGCCCACCAAATTCTGTTAATTGGTATTCAATATTTTTGGGTAATGTTGTGATATCAGGTATCACTTCTGTAGACATAAAGGGATCATCTTTGGCGTGAATGATAAGTGTATTTTTTTTGATCTGATTGAGTAAAGGGAGAGCGCTACATTGACGATAATAATCAAGGGCGTCTTTGAAACCGTGAATTTTTGCCGTGATCAGATCATCAAATTGACGTAACTTTTTAATGGATTTAATGGTTAATAGACTAATAGGTAACGATTGGGGATAGCGGATCAATTTGCGAGTTGCATTGCGTTTTAACCCTTTCAGTAAATACCATTGATAGAAGCGCGAAAATCCTCGCTCTATTTTGGTTGAGCAAGGTTCTAACATCAAAGGTGCTGACACTATAACAGCAGCATCTAATACCGCATTTTCACCACTTTCGGCAAGATAATAGGCCAGCATATTGCCTCCTAAAGAGTAACCTACCGCTGCGGTTGGTTGTTCGCCAAATTGCTCTTTTAACCAATTCAGAAAATAGCGGGCATCTTCTGTTTCACCAGAATGATAAATACGTTTTTGCCGATTGGGTTCGCCACTGCAGCCTCGAAAATGCATGACAACACCTAGCCATCCTCGCGCTTTCGCCGCGGCTAGCATGCCGTGAACATAAGGGCTATTAAAGTTACCTTCCAAACCATGAAAGATAACTAAACGGGGCTTATGTTGCGCTGTTTTGGGTTCTTCACTCCATGCTAAGTCGACAAAATCATTATCAGGCAAATTAAGCCGTTGCCAATAAGGCGTTAATAGCGGCGTTCTTCGCACTATTCGAGGCAAAAGTGTCTGTAAATGGGGATTCTTAGCCCAAGGTATTGGATCAAAATATTGAGACATAGTTCCGTTTATTAAAATGAATTAATGCTTGTTTGCTAAATAACATACTGCTATTTTCGGTGAAAATAAAACATCTGTCACATCTTTGAGCATTTCACTATGACAAATAGCCTAGTTGTTTCGTTGAGCGTTTTCCTTTTTATTGCAGCCATTACGCCCGGACCTAATAATTTACTATTAACCTCTTCGGGGGCTCATGTTGGTTTAAAACGCTCTTTAACGTTGATGGCAGGCATTATCGTCGGAATGCAATGTGTATTACTTAGCTCTGCGTTTGGTATTGCGACATTATTGATTATTTATCCTGCATTGCATATCGGTTTAAAGATTATTGGTAGCATTTATCTTTGTTGGTTAGCTTGGAAAACAGCAACCGCTTCTTATCAACGATTAGATATTTCAAGTAAAGTGCCCCAAACAGTGACGGCGTTTCAAGGTGGATTATTGCAATTTTTAAATCCAAAAGCTTGGATGATGGGGCTAGGCGCCGTAGGAAGTTTTAGTTTAGCCGGTGATGGTTATTTGGGATCGATTGGTGTGATTAGTGTTGTGATGTTGTTGGTTAATTTTATCGCTGGTATGGTATGGATTTTAGGTGGAACATTTATCAGTCGTTTTTTACAAAGCAGACGAGCATGGTTCTTATTTAATATTATAATGGGGATATTAACCGCCATGTGTATTCCATTGATTTGGATTGAATAAATATAGACTAAAATAAATGATTTAATTTCTTTTTATTGTTGTAAATAATATTTTTTTTAGTTTAGTTAGTCTCTTGTTTTGTTGTATTGCGTTTAATTAGCTAATTTAGCTATGTTGAGTCATTTTCTACGATTATTATTATACCCAAATATGTTATTTAATCACACATTACACATAATTATTTATTACCGTTGTTGATGATTATCTATTAATAATATTAAGTATGATTAAAGTGTTGTTTTGTGTATTTCTTGATTATTTTATCTTTAATTTTAATCGTAGCTGTGACAAGGAATTATTTATTCCGTTTGATTGACCATAGTTGTTGAGTGTTTATTGGTTGTTTATTTTTATTAACATTAATTTTATGATTATTTATCAATGGGATAAAATTTTATTATTATGCTATATATTGATATTTAATGGAGTTTTATCTGCAGTGATATTAAGGAATAAATTATTTCAAAAAACTAAAAAAATTTAAGCATTATTTATAATTTGTTTAAAAATAGATGTGCTTATACGTAAAATTTTAGATAAAATCATAAACAGAATTATTATAAAGGTATTGTTAATATTATTAACATTTTCTATTGAGTAGATGATGTTTTTTATTCACTTTACCATCAATAATTAATTATTTAATACAATTAAATTTGTTAATAATTAAATCATTATAAAAATAGTATAATTTAAGTGGATTATGTCATTATGCCTACATTAACGAAGATAGCGTGGATAAAACCAGGGATGGCGACAAATCAACGTAAAATAGCGGATTATATTTTAGAACACCCTGAAAAAATCGTGACTTTATCATCACAGCAATTAGCCGAAATTATGGGAGTCAGCCAATCAGCAATAGTGAAATTTAGTCAAAAGATAGGATTTAAAGGATTTCCTTCTTTAAAGCTGGCTATCAGTGAAGATTTAGGCCGAAAAAATGCTAATTCAGAAAAAAATTCCAGCATATTACATAACCAAATAGATTCAGAGGATAGCCTGGTTGTTATTGCGCAGAAATTAGCACAAGAAAAAAATAATTTAATTCGGGATACCACACGTCAAATTAATTATCACCAGTTTGAACAAGTGATCCAACAGATTGATGACGCCTCTCGGGTACAAATTATAGGTATTGGTGGATCAGGTTTAGTTGCCAGAGATTTAAGTTATAAATTACAGAAAATAGGTATTACGACTTTAATTGAAACTGATCACCATGTACAAATTTCTGTTGCTCAGATGTTAAGCCCTCGGGATTTACAAATTGTGATCTCTTACAGTGGCAAAAGAAAAGATATGCTGGTCGCTGCATCTGTGGCTAAAAAACAAGGTGCTAAAATTATAGCGATCACAGGAGAAAAACATTCACCACTAGGTCTGATGGCCGATTATATATTAGAAACTATTGCTGATGAAGGTGAGTGGCGTAGTGCTGCTATTTCTTCTCGCACTGCACAAAACACCATTACCGATCTTATCTTTATGGCATTATTAAAGAAGCGTGATGAAAATGCGAAGGCTTTAGTATTAAGCTCTCAAGCACTAATTAATAGTCTGGATGATTAATTTATTTGAACTGATTCAAATTTTTAATATTTAAAAGTTAATATTTACACTTATTTCTAAAGTTATTCTCTTTGTAGCCGAAACGTTAGTTATTTAGCACGTGTTTTTTTATTGAGATATCTCATTTCAATGACGAGGAGAGTAACTAATGCGTAACAATCAACCGGTGACACAGCGAGAATATCCGGTAGCTGAAAACGCAACACTGATGTCAACAACCGATGTTAATGGCAATATTATTTATGCTAATGAGGATTTTGTTGAAGTCAGTGGTTTTTCAGCACAAGAGTTAATGGGGCAACCCCATAATATTGTCAGACATCCAGATATTCCTGCTGATGTATTTAGAGACATGTGGAAAACATTAAAACAGGGGGAGGTTTGGACGGGAATAGTTAAAAATAGGCGCAAAAATGGCGATCATTATTGGGTAAGGGCTAATGTCACCCCTATTATTCGTCAAGGTAAAATTCAAAGTTTTATGTCAGTGAGGACGGCGGCAAAAAAAGAAGAAGTAGAACAAGCCGCAGCACTGTATGCCGCTTTTAACCAAGGTAAATATCCCTCTCACACTTTTTCTAAGGGGGCTTTCATTTATAAGGGCTGGAAAAGTTGGCGCTCATGGAAACAAACACTCTCACTAAAGCAGCGTGTACGCTTACTTCTTTTATTACCATTTCCTTTTATATTATTAAGTGTTTGGTTTGCTGGTTTAAATGGTTGGGGTTTATTCATTCATACCGCTATCTTACTTTCACTATTGATAGCCAATGAGCGAATTTTTTATTTTCAAATAGTGAAGCCGATTATGATCCTTAATAAACATGCTAATCGGGTGGCTACAGGTGATGAACACAACGTTGATTATCTTGATCGTATTGATGAAATTGGTATGACTCAACGTTCTGTAAATCAATTAGGGCGGATGTTTCGTTGGCTTGTGAACGATGTCAGTCATCAAATTCATCAAGTTGCTTTTTCTTGTGATCAACTAGCTGCGGGGAATCGTGATCTCTATACGAGGACTGAACAAACTGCAAGTCATGTTGAGACTACTGCGTCAACCATGAATCAATTAACCACAGCGGTGAGTAATAATAGTGAAACGGCAGGGCAGGCTAATAATTTATCTAATATGACTTGCAAGGCAGCAATACAAGGCGGAACAGCAATGGATACTATTGTGCATACGATGGACGATATTGCGACAAGTTCTGAGCGTATCAGTAATATTATTGGTGTCATTGACAGTATTGCATTTCAAACCAACATATTGGCATTAAACGCTTCGGTGGAAGCCGCCAGAGCAGGAGAGCAAGGACGCGGTTTCTCTGTGGTAGCCAGTGAGGTGCGTAATTTAGCGCAACGCAGTGCAGAGGCGGCAAAAGAGATCAAAACATTGATTAATACATCAAGTAACAATATTAAGATTGGCTCAAAGCAAGTAAATGAGACGGTGGAAACAATGGAAAATATTGTGGTTCATGTAAAAAATGTCACGAGTCTTATTGGTGAAATCAGCCTTGCATCATCAGAACAAAGTGCAGGATTAAAAGAGCTCGGTCGAGCTGTAGAGCAGTTAGAATCAATAACACATGAAAATGCAGATTATGTCTCTAAAGCGTCGTTAATTTCCGGAGAAATGAAAGAACAAACGAATTATTTAGTAAAAGCCATTCATGTATTTCACTAAATAATAAGAAAAGTAGAAGAGAGAAAATAGGTAGAGATCTTACAGATAATATAAAACACCTCATTTTTATGAGGTGTAATTATTTGATTAAATTGTATTAAATAATTAATTATGGAAAAAATAGTGTCTCTTATTTCTTTCATTTGAGATTTTACTATATTTGGATTTTTGATTGTTTTTTGTCCTGACTTAAGTTATATATAAAATATTGAAAATATAAAATAGGAAAATCACATGGCTAACATTATATACATGACCCTAACTGGGGAACAACAAGGATTAATATCTAAAGGGTGTTCAACATATGATTCAATTGGAAATAAATACCAAAAAGGTCATGAGGATGAAATACTTGTATTAGCTATTAGACATTCGATATCTCGAGCCCAAAACTCTCATCATCATCCATTCGAAATAGTAAAACCCATCGATAAATCATCGCCACTGCTAGGTGTCGCCATATCTAATAATGAGTTAATAGATTGCAAACTAGAATTTTTTAGAACTAGTCAAAATGGCGCTCAAGAAAAGTACTACAGTATATCATTACAACAGGCCACCATAAAAAATATAACTTATGATTATCCTAATTCAATATCTCATAATGACAGACAACCGGAAGAAATCATATTGTTAGATTATAGAGATATCACATGGAGGCATTTAGCGGCATCCACATCAGGATATAGTATTAGAGAAGAAAGTATCTACTAAGTAGATGCTTTCTTCTCTAATAGATAAGGTTTTATATCATTTATAATGTCATATAGTTTTTCTTTAGAAATAATAAATATTCCAGTTATATAGCAGTCACTATCGAAGTATTCAAATAACTTGTAGTGAACTGAAATGTCGCTAGAGTTTTTTATTTTTTTAAAGGAAATGTTAATTATGTTTCTCTCATCTGTGAATAAACATTTATGACTAACGTTGTTTATAATATCTAAAATATTATCGACAAAATCACTTAATTCAAAATAATAAAATTCACAATTAAAAACATTAAAAAAACCGTTTTTAAGGGTTAATTCTATATTAAAAGTAAATGATTTATCATATTCAGAGTATTGTTCACTATCAATAGAGAAATCGTGTATATCAATAATAGAAAACTTTATATTATTTATTTCATTGTTTATACTAAACATATTACCTCTATTTATACATAAAATGAGTAACGGTCCATGTTTTTTCATCAACAACAACTTCTAAAGTATATTCTTTTACTTCATTTATATTTTTACCATTAAGATTTTTTATTTTTGATGAGTAACGATACTTTTTTATTTTGGTAATATATCTTTTAAGTATTAAAGCAGATCTACCTTTAGTGTCTATCCCTCTCTGACCATATCTTATTGCTTTTTCAATAATTGTTATTGGAACATATCTTTCTGCTTCAGCCATGTGAGATGCGGCTTTAGGTGTGAATTTTAAAGTTCTAGGTGATAATCCTATTTTTAGTCGTCCACGTAAAAGTGAAATTAAATGATCTGTTAATTTAATAGTTCCTGCTTTGACTAAAGATGTACCACCTCCTTTAAGTAAAGTAGTGAGCTTCGCTCCATTTTTAACAAACCATCCCCCAAGTAAAATTATATCTAAAGGATCAATTAATGGTGATACTAAAGGTAGTTCATATTTACCTAAATATTCACCAGTTGCATCATAAACATCATAAACTCCAGATATGCCATATAGATAGCCTATGCACATTCCGGAATCTTCATCGACGACAGGTACTGACCCTGATGGTATAGTGTCAGTTAATTCTAGAGCAAAATACTCTCCTTCAACTAATGGTGATTTAAAGTCATAGACTCTACCAATATCATTATAATCAAAAGGTCTAATATTTATATCATCATCCATGCAAATATCCTTATGTTTAATTAACAATTTAGACTCAGATAAGAATCATGATGCGAAATGAGCGAATTTACTACTTAAACTTCTCTGTTAAATACTATAAAAATATTGCAGTATTATTTTAATCGCTAAATCACACATAGTATTAAAGCCCAATTTCACAGTTTATAATAGTATATCAACACCTCATTTTTATGAGGTGTTGATATACATATAAATAGATTAGCACTTGTTAAAAACTTGTCCAATCATCATCTTCATCTTCTTTGAATGTCGATTGGTTATGGTTTTTTGGCTCTTTTATTCTTGAGTCTTGTTGATTTTCTTTTATGGGCGATAACCCAATATTTGCTGATTTCTCAACGGGTTTTGTTAATGTACTCTTCTTCGAAAATAGACTTTCCGCTGTTTTAAATTGCTCAACAATTTGCTCAAGATCACCCGTCTCTTCGGTTAGTAAACTCGCTACAGCAGAAGATTGCTCCACCATTGCGGCATTTTGTTGTGTCGCTTTATCCATTTCAGTGACGGCTAAGGAGACTTGAGAAATGCCTCGCGTTTGTTCTTCTGATGCAGATAAAATTTCAGTCATTGAGCTTTCAACATGTTTAACTGATGTGAGGATCTCATCCATTGAAGTACTGACTTGTTCAACCAGTTGATTACCTTGTTTGACGCGGTTAATCGACGCATCAATAAGCTCTTTGATCTCTTTTGCCGCCTCTGCACTACGTTGCGCCAATTCTCTTACTTCTGTGGCAACAACAGAAAAACCACGTCCTTGCTCTCCTGCTCTGGCCGCTTCTACCGCAGCATTGAGTGATAATATATTGGTTTGAAAAGCAATGCTGTTGATAACCGTTGTGATCTCGCCAATCTTTTGAGAGCTTTGTGCAATATCGTTCATGGTTTTTACCATTCTATGGGTAACATCCCCCCCTTTACTGGCAATATTAGAGGTTTGATTGATAAGGTGTGATACTTCACGAGCAATTTCAGTATTATTTTTTACTGTGGCGGTTAGTTGCTCCATACTAGAAGCGGTTTCTTCTAAAGCACTCGCTTGCTCTTGAGTACGACTAGATAGATCATTATTACCAGCACTGAGCTCTTGTACACCATTATAAATATGATGACTTGTTCCGCGAATAGCATTGACTATCAGTGATAATTCAGACCGCATATACTGTATTCCATTAATAAGTTGGTCTATCTCATTATTACCTTTGGCTTTTATGGTGCTATTTTCAAGTAAATTCCCTTGTGAGATATCTGACATATAATCAATGACTTGTTTAATACGTAACACGATATGGTGGCGTATCCACAACATGACAAACACCGTAAATAAGATAAATACCGACATAAAAATAAACGCGAAGATCAACGCGCGTTGGTAATTACCCTGTGCGGCTTCTATCGCGTGGTTGACGACATTATCACTAAGATGATCCGTTGCCTCATAAAGTGATTGTGTGAACCGCTCATTCGTATTGTGAGCATAAAGCGATTGGAAACCGTAATAATCTCGTATTTCTAAACATGAAACGAGCTGGTCAAGATCGTAAATGACACGCTGAAATAGTTTTTTCATTTTCGCCACTTTTTCGCGATCAAAATCGGCATTTTCAGCGGAGGTAAAATATTGGGTAATAATGCTAGAGACTTCTTTTTTTCGTTGAGGGTAAGAGGAGAGGAAATCTGTAATTTTGCTTTCAGCAAGATCTGGGGTGAGATGAGCATCAAACATTACATTAAGCATATCTTCACGTAATTTATTTAATGCGGCATAACCATAATCCATGGTTTTTATCTGTTCAAAACCATCGGCTAACTGTGAAATTCGCTTATTAGTTAAATAAGCATCACGAATGCCTGTAGCACCAGAAAACAACTGAATGGCACAAAACAAGATCAAAATAAACATTAAGCCACTAGATATTTTTATTCGTTTAAGCATAGCCTTACCTATTTCATTAATTTGTAGGATAAAGAGCAAGGAACGACAAACATACATCAGTTAAATTTATTCGGCTTAATAATTGAAAACTTTACTTTTTTTATCTATTTTGTGACTGAAAACGACTTATTTTGCTTTTTTTCGCTTTAATTAACCGCTAATAACTAAAATTTTCTAATGATTGGTGTAAGGTGCTAGGGAAAAAAATGATTTATTAGCAAGGCGAATTATTAGTAATTAAAAGTTTCTAATGATTGATGAGAAAGAAAAGTATCAGCAAGCAAAGTGCTGTCTGACTTTTATAACCTATATAAAATGGGAAAATTTATAATTGATTTTAAGAAATACCTCCAATCTTATTTGATTGAAGGTATTAACGGTAGAGGTCTTTAATACAGATGTAACGTGTTATTTAAACTTTGTCGCAGGTTAATATTATTGTAGGTTATTTAGCTTAAAAACTTTCCCAATTGTCATCGGCTTCATGATGATGGGATTTTATTGTGGATGTCGTTGCTGTTTTTGTTATTTCCGGTTCAGCTGGCTTAGCCGAGAATGTTGGTGATCGTGGTGATGTAACCGCGACTTGTTCTACCTTTAAGGTATTTACAATCATATCTAACATTGAGGCTTGTTCACTTAGTGTTGCTGAAGCAGCTGTAGATTGTTCCACCATCGCGGCATTTTGTTGTGTCGCTTTATCCATTTCATTAACTGCAAGGCTAATCTGAGCAATGCCACGAGTTTGCTCTTCTGATGCTGCTAAAATCTCTTTCATCGAGCCTGATACATGGTTAACTGATGTGACGATCTCTCCCATAGATAAGCTGACTTGTTCAACAAGATCATTACCCTGTTTTACTCGTAAAATAGTTGATTCAATGAGTTCTTTTATCTCTTTTGCCGCCTCCGCACTACGTTGCGCCAAATTACGTACCTCACTGGCTACCACAGAAAAACCGCGTCCTTGCTCACCGGCTCTGGCTGCTTCTACTGCGGCATTGAGTGCTAATATATTGGTTTGAAAAGCGATATCATCAATCACTGCGGTGATCTCACCAATTTTTTGCGAACGATCGGCAATGTCTGTCATGGTCATCACCATCTTATTGCTATGCTCACCACCTTGAACGGCAATATCTGCTGTGCTCATGACTAACTGAGTGACTTCACGTGCGCTTTCGGTATTATTTCTGACTGTTGCGGTAAGCTGTTCCATACTGGAAGCCGTTTCTTCTAAAGCACTGGCTTGTTCTTCGGTACGACTTGATAAATCGTTATTACCTGCGGCAATTTCTTGAACACCACTATAAATCGTTGTACTACTGTTACGGATAGCGCTAACCATTTCTTTTAAGCGCGCTCGCATTTGTTGTAAACCCAACATAAGTTGGTCTATTTCATTGCGGCCTGTAATATCATGGTCAATGCGACTAATTAAATCTCCACTAGCAATCGCCTCTTGATATTCAATCATTTGGTTAATGCGTACAATAATATGTTTACGGATCCAAAAGAGCACTAATGTCGTAAATATCAGGAATATGCCCATGAATAGGGAGGCTATCCATAGCATCTCGTGATAGTTATCTTCTGCTTCAATCACTGACGGATTAACAACGTCATCAGTAATGAAATCTGTTGCTTCATATAATGAATTAGTGAAGTTATCGTTGGCTGGACTTTTTAAGATCAAACGAATTGCATTGGTATTACGTTCATTTAAATATTGCACAAGAAGATCTAAGTCATAACGACTTTTTTGATAAAGTTGTTTGATCTCTGCCATGCGTTGCTGATCAAATCCAGTTTGTGCAGATAGTTCGACATATTCATTCATCAACGTATCCACCTCCGCCTTACGTGCATCCATCGTTTGTATGAATGTAGTAATATTGGCATCTTCCACCTGTGGATTAGCAATATAACTAAACGCCTGCGCAATAATATCAGTACGTAAAGTATTTAACGCCGCGTAGGTGTTATCCATAGTGCGTAACTGGTCGAAACTGTATGAGATTTGTTTTAATTTGTTTTGAGTTTGGTAGGCATCGTGAATGCTTTGTACTCCAGATATTACCTGAATAATACAAAACAGAGTCAGGACACACATTAAACCTTGAGAGATTTTAATTCGTTTTAACATAACCCTACCTATTAGCTTGGCCTTTTTCTTCGCCAGTGGGAGTTCCACTTAGCAGAATGATTAATTCGGCTGGTAGATTAAAAACTTTAGCTAGAAAATGAGTATTTCCCTTACTTAATACAAATAATGGGTAAATAAATGATAGATAACTATTTAAATTGGATAATTGCGTACAAGGTGAGGATATAATTTTGTGTAAAACGTGCTAATGTGACAGGAAATAAAGGCGTTAAGTTAAATGAGTTATATAAATTTTTTAAATGTATTTTAATGAAAAGGAACTATATTATTTTAATAGTTCCTTTTTAGGCATTAATGAAAAATAGTTATTGAGACTCAAAAGCGTTGGTCATCTCTTCTAGTTTTTCTTGTAATTCCATCCACGCCATCTCAACTTCTTCTAAAGCCGATTTGGCAATACTTTGACGGCTTAAGCAATCGGTAAGCGTCGCCTTGTTCTTCGCTTCATAAATTTGACTATCAGAAAGCTCAGTTTCGATGGCGGTCAGCTCTTGGCTAAGCTTATCCATTTTACTTTCTAATGTGGTGAGCTTTTTGCGCAAAGGTTGAGTTTGTTGTCTAAACTCCGCCTCTTTACGCTTTTGCTCTTTTTTATCTTGAGCCGTTAAGTTCGAGGCGTTTGTTGTTTCTTGATCGGGTTGCGTTTTATTAGCTTGAGTTTCTTGGCGATTTTGATCGACTAACCATTGCTGGTAATCATCAAGGTCGCCTTCAAATGGCTCTACTTGACCGTCATGGACGAGATATAAATCGTCTGTGGTTGAGCGTAATAAATGCCTGTCATGGGATACCACAACAATCGCACCTTCAAAGCTAATTAGCGCTTGTGTTAATGCTTGTCGCATATCTAAATCAAGGTGGTTGGTTGGTTCATCCATTAGTAGTAAATTTGGGCGTTGCCAAACCAGTAGCGATAAAACTAAACGTGCTTTTTCACCACCAGAAAATTGGCCACATGCATCGGTGACTTTATCACCATGGAAACCAAACCCTCCTAGATAATCACGTAATTTTTGCTCAGTCTCTTGTGGCGCTAAACGAGTTAAATGTTGTAATGCAGATTCATCGGCACGTAAATATTCCAGCTGATGCTGGGCGAAATAACCTAATTTGATCCCTTTGGAAAGGGCAACCTTTCCTTGTAGTGGAGCTAATTCTCCAGCTAACAGCTTAATTAATGTAGATTTACCTGCACCATTACGGCCTAAGAGCCCAATTCGTGAGCCGGGAATTAAGTTAAGTTTGATGTTATTAAGGATAATCTTATCACCGTAACCGGCACTGACTTTTTCCATAGACAGAAGCGGGTTTGGTAAGCTTTCTGGTTGGCGAAAACTAAACTGGAACGGGTTATCTGAGTGCGCAGGCGCCACTCGCTCCATACGTTCAAGCATTTTGACACGGCTTTGTGCCTGTTTGGCTTTAGTCGCTTTTGCCTTAAAGCGGTCAATAAAACTTTGTAAATGGGCAATTTTTGCTTGCTGATTTTCAAAGAGTGCTTGTTGTTGTGCCAATTTTGTTGCACGTTGCATTTCAAACGAAGAGTAGTTACCTGAATATTCAAATATTTTCTCTTGTTCAATATGTAAGATTTTATCCACAATCGGATCAAGAAAATCTCGGTCGTGGGAAATTAAAATCAACGTACCATTATAACTTTTTAGCCATTTTTCTAGCCAAATTACCGCATCTAAATCTAAGTGGTTAGTCGGTTCATCAAGTAGTAATAGATCAGAACGACAAATTAGTGCCTGTGCTAAGTTTAAGCGCATTCGCCAACCACCAGAAAATGATTTTACGGGCTCAGTGAGTTGTTGTTGGCTGAATCCCAAGCCATTAAGTAATGTGGCTGCACGTGATTGGATAGTCCACGCATTAATAGCATCGAGTTGGCCGTGGATCAGGGCAATAGCATGACCATCGTTATTGTCGTTCGCCTGTTGTAGACGACGCTCCAATTCGCGGTATTCTCTATCACCATCAATAACATAATCAATGGCAGGAACGTCTAAAGCGGGTGTCTCTTGATTTACCCATGCCATTGACCAAGTGCTAGGAAACGTCACATTACCCGCTTCAGCTTGTAGATCCCCTTTTAATAAAGAGAGCAGTGTGGTTTTGCCACAGCCATTTTTACCCACAAGACCAATCTTTTGTCCTGGATTAATCGTTGCGCTGGCATTATCAAGTAATACCCTGACACCACGGCGAATTTGCAAAGAAGAAAAAACAATCATAAATGTCGTCTATTAAGAGTATGTAAATTAATATATAGAGTAAGTTGTTCGTAACAGTTGGTCACAATGCGTGCATGGTAACGGAAAAAAAGGTTTCTGACACGTTTTGTAAGGAGGAATGATGTCAAACGCATCAAATGTTTTACTGGTGTATGTCCATCCCGAGCCGCGTCAATCTATCGCCAATAAAGCGTTGTTGCGTGCGGTGAGGGATCTGGAAAATATAACAATTCATGATTTATATGCCACTTACCCTGATTTTTTTATCGATATTCACCGTGAGCAAGCACTATTGTGTCAACACCAAGTCATTGTATTTCAGTTTCCATTACAAACTTATAGTTGTCCTGCGCTATTAAAAGAGTGGCAAGATAGAGTGCTCACGCGCCCTTTTGCTAATAAAGTTGGGCGAGCTCAACTTAAAGGAAAAACATTCCGTTGTGTGGTGACTACTGGTGAGCCTGAACATGCTTATCAACATAATGGTAAAAATCACTACACACTCTCTGAATTATTGCGTCCTATCGAGTTAATGGCGGAAATGTGTGGTATGCGCTGGTTATCGCCGATGATTATTTACTCCGCAAGGCAACAGTCCAAAACAACACTAGGGCATATTAGTGATGCTTATCGCCAATGGTTACAAGCACCGTTAGAGGGGGAACACGCGGATGGAAGGTAATTGGATGATAAAAGCCGTGCTGTTTTTCTTATGTGCTGCCGTGATTATGGTCCCCATCGCACAACGCTTAAAAATTGGTGCGGTATTAGGCTATTTAATTGCTGGTATTGCGATTGGCCCTTGGGGATTAGGATTATTTAAAGATGTTGATTACATCTTACACTTTTCTGAATTAGGGGTTGTTTTTTTAATGTTCCTGATTGGGCTGGAGTTAAATCCAGCTAAGCTTTGGGAGTTACGGCGAGCAATATTTGGTGTCGGCGCCATGCAGGTTGTCTTTACTGCATCTATTATCACAGGGCTACTTTTACTCTTAACTTCTTTTTCGTGGCAAGCGGCATTGATTGGTGGCCTAGGTATCGCCATGTCATCAACTGCGATGGCTTTACAATTGATGAATGAAAAAGGAATGAATCATAACGAAGGAGGGCAGTTGGGTTTTGCGGTTTTACTCTTTCAAGATATGGCCGTTATTCCTATTCTTGCGGTGATCCCTTTACTTGCTGGCGAAACAGCCAGTAGTGATTGGTATCGTATTGCCCTAAAAATAGTCTCATTCGCTGCATTATTAATTTGTGGCCGCTATTTATTGCGCCCACTATTTCGCTTAATTGTTAAATCGGGTGTGAGAGAAGTTTTTACCGCCGGTGCGCTATTAGTGGTATTAGGGGCAGCACTCTTTATGGAAATGATTGGCTTTTCCATGGTGATGGGAACTTTTATTGCAGGGGTATTATTAGCTGACTCTGAATATCGTCATGAATTAGAAATCTCGATTGAACCTTTTAAAGGCTTATTGCTAGGGTTGTTTTTTATCTCCGTCGGCATGTCCCTTGATATAGGTATATTGTGGCATTATTTACCGCAAGTGTTACTGGGCGTTGTTATTTTAGTCTTGATTAAAGGGTTGGTACTTTATGGTATCGCTTGGTTAGCGAGATTACGTTTTTCGACACGTTTACAGTTTTCAGCCGTATTAAGCCAAGGCGGTGAATTTGCTTTTGTCGTCTTTTCTACCTCTATGGCGATGGGGGTATTAAATAGTGAACAGATGGCATTGCTTTTGGTTGTCGTAACGCTTTCAATGATGACTACGCCACTTGTGATGCAAATGACAGACGCCGTGTTATCGCGCCGTTATAATGATGCAAAGATAGACGAAGAGCCTTTTGTTGAAAATAACCATCCAGAAGTGATCCTGGTGGGCTTTGGTCGTATGGGGCAGGTAGTCGGGCGCCTACTTATGGCAAATAAAGTCAATGTGACCGTATTAGAGCATGACGTTGGTAGTTTAAGTACCATGCGTAAATATGGTTATAAAGTTTATTATGGCGATGCGACAGACTTGAATTTATTACGTGCTGCGGGGGCTGAACACGCGAAAGCCATTGTGATCACCAGTAATGAGCCTGAGGCGACAATGGAAATTGTCCATTTATGCCAGCGCCATTTTCCTCAATTACAAATTATTGCGAGAGCAAGAGGACGGGTTGAAGCACATGAGCTGTTAAAAGCAGGGGTAACAGAGTTTAGTCGAGAAACCTTCTCGAGTGCTTTAGAGCTAGGACGTAAAACTTTAATTGAACTTGGTATGCATCCACATCAGGCCTATCGTGCACAACAGCATTTTCGTCGTCTAGATATGCAGTTATTAAGAAAGTTGGTGGACGAATCACCCGAAGAAGTCTCGAATGTTTCACGTGTTAAAGAGGCTCGTCGTGAATTAGAAGAGCTGTTTAATGAAGAGATGAGACAAGAGCACCACCAGCCTGATATTTGGGACGAATCGTTAACTGATGCTATCCCTCAAGTAAATAGAGAAAAAAGACCCATTGATAAACAGGAGAACTGACCCCATGTCTGCAACCCGTAAGCGTTTTATTGCTGGCGCAGTATGTCCCCACTGTCAAGCCCAAGATACACTCAAAATGTGGCGAGAAGATAAAGTGGATATTGTGGAATGCGCTCAATGTGGTCATCAGCAAAGGCAAACAGACGGTGAGGTTAGTGCACTTGTGCGTGAAAATGAACAGGTCATCGGGATCTTTACACCACAATAAATGTAGGTTTTTTTGATATAACCCGATACAGACGATTTATTTTTCGTTACAATCGGGAAAATTTTGCCCACGGGTATGTAGGAGATGTCATGAAAGTAGCAAACGACTTGGTAGTTAGTCTGGCTTATCAAGTAAGAACAGAAGACGGTGTTTTAGTTGATGAGTCCCCGGTGAGTGCACCGCTAGACTATCTACATGGCCGTGGTTCTTTAATCAGTGGTTTAGAAAATGCATTAACGGGTCGTGAAGTTGGTGAGAAGTTCGACGTTGAAGTCGCTTCTGATGACGCATATGGCCAATACGATGAAAACTTAGTTCAACGTGTACCGAAAGATGTTTTTGTTGGTGTTGATGAGTTAGAAGTGGGTATGCGCTTCTTAGCTGATACAGATCAAGGCCCAGTACCAGTAGAAATTACCGGTATTGAGGGTGACGAAGTTATCGTTGATGGTAACCACATGTTAGCGGGTCAAAACCTGAAGTTTCATGTAGAAATCGTTGCTATCCGTGAAGCCACGGAAGAAGAATTAGCTCATGGTCATGTTCATGGTGAAGATGAAGGTCATGAGTGTTGTGGCGGACATGGCCACGGTGAAGAAGGCGGATGCTGTGGTGGTGGTCATGATCACGATCACGGTGAAGAAGGTGGATGTTGTGGTGGCGGTCATGGAAAAGGTGGTCACGGCCACGGTCATGGCGGTTGTGGTTGCCAACATTAATCTTGTGAAACCATTGAAAAAGGAGCGTGATAACGCTCCTTTTTTGTTCTTGCCTACAGTCTCACTTGAAGTTAATAATGAGGTGGTGGGGTCTCATCTTCAGGGCGAGCGAGCATTGACGATTGGGATGACTTCAATCGTTCGGTGACGATTTTTAAGGCCTCTTTAAAACGACTAATTTCAATTTGTTGTTGTGTGACCACCTGATTTAACTCTTCGATGGTGGCATCTTGGAAAGCAATTTTACTCTCTAATTGAATAAGTAACTCTTCTATTTCCTTAATGTCCATGGTTTTTTCTCCTTGTTATGTGATGTCATATAATGACTAATATAGTGAATTACTGAGTAAAATTTAATATTATTTACTGATATATACACAGTAAGACATAAATCTGGTTTGAGTTAAAAGACTATTTTGTTAATGTGGTAACACGCTGTGCTGACGAAAATCCTAACATTAACGGTTGTGGGTGTCGGCAAATATTTTTAATTCATATAAAATTGTTACCCGCGGATGAGATCTACTCCGCAACGACAGAAAGAAGTGATGCAAAACGTATTTGCTAAGATTTAAGATGATCGTTTGCAACGCGTAGTGACTCACTAACATAAACTGGAGAACGGGATGAAATCTTTATTAAAAACGACGTTGTTGGCAACAAGTTTAGCATTTGCATTTAGTGCACCTCATGCACTGGCAGAAGAGACAGCTAAAGTACCAACATTAAATAGCGCGTTTAAAACTCAGGATGAGCAGAATGCATATGCTTTAGGCGCGTCAATGGGTCGCTATATGGAAGCTGCATTAACAGAACAAAAAAATATCGGTATTAATTTAGATTCAAAACAATTATTAGCCGGTGTTCAAGATGCCTTTAATAATAAATCTAAATTATCAGATGCAGAAATTGAATTAACGCTGGCAGCTTTTGAAGATCAAGTACGTACGGTTGCAACGGCGAAAATGGAAAAAGAAGCTGCAGAGAATAAAGCTGCTGGTGATAAATTCCGTACAGAATTTGCGGCTGAAAAAGGTGTTGTTAAAACTAAATCAGGCCTACTGTATTTAGTTGAAAATCCAGGTAAAGGTAAAACACCAACAGATGCCGATCGCGTTACTGTGAACTATAAAGGTATGCTGATTGACGGTAAACAATTTGATAGTTCTTATGATCGTAAAGAGCCTTTAACTATTAGCCTGAAAAGTGTTATCCCAGGTTGGACTGAAGGTATGAAATACATTAAAGAAGGCGGAAAAATTAAGTTAGTTATTCCACCTGAATTAGGTTACGGTCAACGTGCAACGAGTGGCATTCCAGCTAACTCAACATTAGTCTTTGAAGTTGAATTGCTGAGTGTTGAAAGCGACAAATAATCAGTTGCTTAATGAAAAAATGCTGGAGTACTATTCCAGCATTTTTGTTTGTTTATTTTATTTTTTCTTCAACAATCATCGAGTTAGACTTTTTAAATACAAAAATAAGACCAATAATAATGGCGCCCATCCCCGCTAAGCTAAGCCAAGACATTTTATTGCCTAAGAAGATATAATCCATTAACGCAGTTACTCCCGGTACTAAATAGAATAAGCTAGTCACATTAACCAGATTACCTGCAGTTAACAGTCGGTAGAGTAGTAATTGTGCCACGACAGAAATAATAATTGCTAGCCAAAGTACGGGAACAATAAAACCAATATCCCAAGATTGCTGCATAGGTTGAAATGGAATAAATAATAAGCATAGCGTTAAACTAACCACATATTGTATCGGCAATGCCTCCATAGGCGCTAATTGTAATTTCTTTTGGGAAATTGCGCCAAAGCTCATACAGAGGAGTGCAATGAGTGCATAAATCATTCCTGTTAATGAGAGTGAAGTATTAAATAAACTCTGCGCAACCACTAATACTAATCCTATCAAAGCAATAAATAGTCCTAATAACCGACTCGCAGTAAAGTGTCGTTCAATGATCCATAAAGTGAGGATCGGCTGAATACCCATAATAGTGGCGAGCATCCCTGGTGTAATACTGTTAGCGAGCGCTAACAAGTAACAAATAGAGTAACCACCGATAATGAGCAATCCAACCCATGCTGTTTTTAAACGGCTTCCTTTAGGGGGAAGAAATTGGCGACGTTGGAGACAAAGTAGGGTAAGAAACAGTAATGCAATAACAAAACGCCAAGTCAAAATGGCAAATGAACTGCCATTATCTAAACCCCAACGAGAAAAAATAGCACCACTACTCCAAAGTAGAACAAAAAGCGTAGTAGGGGCAAACTTTGCCCAATATTGACCTAAAAACATAAGTAAACCTGTAAAAGTGTGTAGAAACAGCAGTAATATCGAGATAACGGTTATGTCATTCTGATAGGAGAATCAATAGTAATAATCTCTCTACATACATATAGTAATGAATATATTCTAGCCAGATAAATTATAGAAGTGCATAACAGTGCTAAAGGTAAACTGTTTCTCTAGCAACTTTTGCATAAAATAAGCGAGAGAAAATGTAGATATAGTCGGTTTCACCAGCGGATCGATATTTTATGATATTTGTTAAAATTTTTAGATAATTAGCATATTAATAGGGTTAACAACTTCTTAAAATAGCATAATATTTAAATATAGCTGATGTGCTTAGCTTCATTGATCTTTTTCTTGATCCCCGAAATAGGGTAATTCTCTCAAGAGAAATGCGTGAGTAATGTAAAAATAGAAAGAAAATAAAGCAAAGCTGTGACCTATGACAAAGCTCTTATTCTAAGACTCTTGACGTAGATCCCTTGACGATTTAACGTCAAGATTGTACAGGACTTTATATTTAAATTTTAATATTGAATTGATTCATGAAGATGAATCATTATAAATAATAAGACCTCAAGTCATTATCATAATTAAAGCCTTTAAGGATTATATAATCAAATGTCTAGCCCGTTATTCTATGGTGACAGCAACGAGTTTGAAAAACTAGATAGCCGACCTTTTACTCAAACTGATCACGAAATTTTAAAGTCATATGAGGCTGCAGTAGATGGTTTAGCCATGTTAATTGGTCATCACTGCGAAATCGTATTGCACTCTCTGGAAGATTTGAAATGTTCAGCGGTTAAAATTGCGAATGGGGAACATACAGGCCGTAAGATTGGTTCACCTATTACCGATTTAGCATTACAAATGTTGCATGATATTACAGATGAAGATTCAAGTTTTTCAAAAGCTTATTTTACCCGTGCAAAAAGTGGCGCTTTGATGAAATCAATTACGATCGCTATTCGTAATCGTGAGCGCCGTGTTATTGGTTTATTATGTATTAATATGAACCTTGATGTCCCATTCTCTGAGATTATTAAAACCTTTATTCCTGAAGAAACGCATGAAGTGGCTTCTGATGTGAATTTTGCTTCTTCTGTCGATGATCTCGTGGCACAAACACTTGAATTTACGATTGAAGAAGTGAATAACGATCGTGAAGTGGCTAATAATGCGAAAAATAAACAAGTGGTGTTAAATCTTTATGAGAAAGGGATCTTTGATATCAAAGACGCGATAAATCAAGTTGCTGATAGACTGAATATTTCTAAACATACTGTGTATCTCTATATCCGCCAATTTAAAAATGGAGAGTAGAGTAATACGATGAATCTGACATATTGCTTGCTGGTGACTGGGCCACATTATGGCACGGAACAAGCTTCTAGCGCTTATTTATTTGCTAAAGCGTTACTTGAAAAAGGTCATCACATCGCACAAGTATTTTTTTATCGTGAAGGTGTGTCCAATGCTAATCAATTGGTCTCACCCGCAAGTGATGAATTTGACTTGCCAAAAGCCTGGATAGCATTGGCTTCACGCTACAATATCCCTTTGCAGGTTTGTGTTGCTGCAGCATTACGGCGTGGTGTTGTTGATGAGCAACAAGCTAAAGAGCAGGGGTTACTGAGCAGCAATATGGCAACAAAGTTTGAGCTAAGTGGCTTAGGAGCCCTCGCTCAAGCGATGTTAACTTGTGATCGTGTGGTGCAGTTTTAATGAAGAAAATGAATTCTGTGGCGTTTATCTTTACTCAGGCACCTCATGGTAATAGTGCTGGGCGTGAAGGTTTAGATGCGCTATTAGCAACTTCCGCCTTAACCGAAAATATAGGTGTTTTTTTTCTTTCTGATGGCGTGTTCCAATTACTGGAAAATCAACAGCCTGAAGGCGTTCTTTCTCGTCATCATGCAGCTACATTTAAAGTCCTCCCCTTGTATGATGTGACAAACGTCTATATATCACAAGAAGATCTAGCTCATCGTGGTTTATCGTCACAAACAATGTTTATTCTTGACGCCAAGGTTATAACAGCTCAAGAGATTGCTCAGAAACTGAGTCACTATGACGTGGTATTACGTTTTTAATGATGAGTTAGTCAAGAAGGATGAACGGTTATGTTGTATACTTACTCCGTCTCTATTTACCAAAGTGATTTGGACGCATTTTTGTCTTTATTGACAAAGCATGATGAAGTTTTATTAATCCAAGATGGTGTACTAGCCGTTCTTGAAGATAATCCTTTATTAATTTATTGTCTGGCTCAGCAAATTTCTGTTTATGCATTAATTGATGATGTTCTCGCGCGAGGCCTAAAAGATCAGGTTTCTCATCAGATTAAACTTATCAATTATGGTGATTTTGTCGATTTAACGGTAAAACACCCCCAACAAATTCACTGGGGCGCGTAGAATTGCTGTATAATTCTTGACACATGAGCTCGTCAGCAATAAAATTCTGCGTCCTCATGTTTTGTCTTGTCGACAAGACAGAGTTCAAATCCGTGTTTACGAAGCAAAAACCAGGAGCTTTTTTTAAATGGCAACTATTAATCAGCTGGTGCGCAAATCTCGTAGCTCGAAAGTTGTTAAAAGCAACGTTCCAGCTCTGGAAGCTTGCCCGCAAAAACGTGGCGTATGTACTCGTGTATATACTACCACTCCTAAAAAACCAAACTCAGCACTGCGTAAAGTATGCCGTGTTCGTTTGACTAACGGTTTCGAAGTTTCTTCCTACATCGGTGGTGAAGGCCACAACTTGCAGGAGCACTCCGTAATCCTTATCCGTGGTGGTCGTGTTAAAGACTTACCAGGTGTGCGTTACCACACTGTTCGCGGCGCGCTGGACTGTTCCGGTGTTAAAGACCGTAAACAAGGTCGCTCTAAGTACGGTGTGAAGAAGCCAAAGGCTTAATGGTTCTCCGTTAAGTAAGGCCAAACATTTTTTCACAATTAATGTCAAAATAAACTCATCGAGTTTTGGACAACCCTGAATTTTAAACGGAGTATTTCCATGCCACGTCGTCGTGTAATTGGTCAACGTAAAATTCTGCCAGATCCTAAGTTCGGATCAGAACTACTGGCCAAATTTGTTAACATTCTGATGGTAGACGGTAAAAAATCTACTGCAGAATCTATTGTTTATAATGCGCTAGAGACCCTGGCTCAGCGTTCAGGCAAAACTGAACTGGAAGCGTTCGAAATCGCATTAGATAACGTACGTCCTACTGTGGAAGTTAAATCCCGCCGTGTTGGTGGTTCAACTTACCAAGTTCCAGTTGAAGTACGCCCAGTTCGTCGTAATGCATTAGCAATGCGTTGGATTGTTGAAGCTGCTCGTAAACGCGGTGATAAATCCATGGCTCTTCGCCTGGCAAATGAATTATCTGATGCGGCTGAAAACAAAGGCGCTGCTGTTAAGAAACGTGAAGACGTTCACCGTATGGCAGATGCAAACAAGGCGTTCGCACACTACCGCTGGTAATCCGCGAAGTAGTCGCAACTCTTTTCAGGACAGCTATGCTGTCCTTTACCTGAATTGAACGCCCACGAGAGAGGAAAAAATGGCTCGTCAAACCCCCATAGCACGTTATCGTAATATCGGTATTAGTGCGCACATCGACGCCGGTAAAACCACTACAAGTGAACGTATTCTGTTTTATACCGGTGTAAACCATAAAATTGGTGAAACTCACGAAGGTTCAGCAACAATGGACTGGATGGAGCAAGAGCAGGAACGTGGTATCACTATCACATCCGCTGCAACTACTGCATTCTGGTCTGGTATGGCTAAACAGTTTGAGCCTCACCGTGTAAACATCATCGACACCCCGGGACACGTTGACTTCACTATCGAAGTAGAACGTTCTATGCGTGTTCTTGATGGCGCGGTTATGGTTTACTGTGCAGTTGGTGGTGTTCAGCCTCAGTCAGAAACAGTATGGCGCCAGGCTAACAAATATCATGTACCACGTATCGCGTTCGTTAACAAAATGGACCGTATGGGTGCAAACTTCTTACGTGTAGTTGAACAAATCAAAACACGTTTAGCTGCAAATCCAGTTCCACTGCAAATCCCAGTAGGCGCTGAAGAAGATTTCACTGGTGTTGTTGACCTGATCAAAATGAAAGCGATTCGCTGGAATGAAGAAGATCAAGGCGTCACCTTCGAATACGAAGACATTCCTGCAGAACTACAAGATTTAGCAGATGAGTGGCACAACAACCTGATCGAATCTGCGGCTGAAGCATCAGAAGATCTGATGGACAAATATCTGGGCGGTGAAGAACTGTCAGAAGCAGAAATTAAATCTGCGCTGCGTAAACGCGTTCTAGATAACGAAATTATCCTGGTTACCTGTGGTTCTGCATTTAAGAACAAAGGTGTTCAGGCAATGCTGGATGCAGTTATTGAATATCTGCCAGCACCAACAGATGTACCTGCAATTAAAGGTATTTTACCAGATGGTAAAGATACTCCAGCAGAACGTCATTCAAGCGATGAAGAGCCATTCTCTGCACTGGCATTTAAAATCGCAACTGACCCATTTGTTGGTAACTTAACGTTCTTCCGTGTTTATTCCGGTGTTGTAAACTCTGGTGACACAGTTCTGAACCCAGTTAAAGACAAAAAAGAACGTTTTGGCCGTATCGTTCAGATGCATGCTAACAAACGTGAAGAAATTAAAGAAGTTCGTGCAGGTGACATCGCTGCTGCTATCGGTCTGAAAGACGTTACTACAGGTGATACACTGTGTGCAATTGATGCACCAATCATCTTAGAACGTATGGAATTCCCAGAGCCAGTAATCTCTGTTGCTATCGAACCTAAGACTAAAGCTGACCAAGAAAAAATGGGTATCGCTCTGAACCGTCTGGCTCAAGAAGATCCATCTTTCCGTGTATCTAGTGATGAAGAGTCTGGACAGACTATCATCGCAGGTATGGGTGAGCTACACTTAGACGTGTTAGTTGACCGTATGCGTCGTGAGTTTAAAGTTGAAGCGAACGTAGGTAAACCACAAGTTGCTTACCGTGAAACAATTCGCGAAGAAATTACTGACGTTGAAGGTAAACACGCTAAACAATCTGGTGGTCGTGGTCAGTATGGTCATGTTGTTATTGACCTTAGCCCATTACCATCAGGTGGTGAAGAGAACTATGTGTTTGTCAACGATATCGTTGGTGGTGTAATTCCTAAAGAATTCATCCCAGCTGTTGACAAAGGTATCCAAGAACAGCTGAAATCAGGTCCTTTAGCCGGTTATCCTGTTGTTGATATCAAAGCTCGTCTGCACTTCGGTTCTTACCATGATGTTGACTCCTCAGAGATCGCGTTTAAAATTGCTGCATCTATGGCCTTTAAAGAAGGTTTCATGAAAGCAAAACCGATTCTGTTAGAGCCAATCATGAAAGTTGAGATTGAAACGCCAGAAGATTACATGGGCGACGTTATCGGTGACTTAAACCGTCGTCGTGGTATGGTTGAAGGTATGGACGATCTACCTACTGGTAAGATCATTCGTGCACAAGTACCACTGGCTGAAATGTTCGGTTATGCAACTGACCTGCGTTCACAAACTCAGGGTCGTGCTTCATACTCAATGGAGTTCTTGAAGTACAACGAAGCGCCTAGCAACGTCGCTCAGGCTATTATCGAAGCTCGTAAAGCGAAATAAGATCCTTTCGAGTTCAATTTAGTTTACGCTCCCTCTGTGAGAGGGAGCGATATTAAGGAATATAGTCGTGTCTAAAGAAAAATTTGAACGTTCAAAACCGCACGTTAACGTTGGTACTATCGGCCACGTTGACCACGGTAAAACAACTCTGACTGCTGCAATCACTACAGTTTTAGCTAAAACTTACGGTGGTGCTGCTCGTGCATTCGACCAAATCGATAATGCGC
>NZ_BAABMO010000023.1:0-67473 GCF_054767435.1 Proteus sp. MB838 | reverse complement strand
GGGGGTTCTTTGGTCGCCGAGTTATTTCGCGGGGAGTTGTGGTGGCGCACCAATATCCATTATCCGCCAGTACATTGAGCAACAGGAAACATCTAGTTAGTTAAAAAACCGCGCCTTATATCCCCGACCTGAAGGACGGGGTTTTACGGTGCTTTGGATAAAACGACAAAAAAGAAGCCAGTGCAAATAATGTACTGGCCTCTTTTTTTAATTACGGTCAATTTAAATCATGGTGAAAAACGCAATGGGGATTATGCTTCTTCTTCACCACGGTATTTATCTGCAGTCTCTTTTAATAACTTCTGCAATTCACCGCGCTGATACATTTCTAAGATAATGTCACAACCACCGACTAATTCGCCATCCACCCATAATTGTGGGAAAGTTGGCCAATGAGCATATTTTGGTAGCTCTGCACGAATATCAGGGTTTTGCAAAATATCGACATAAGCAAAACGCTCACCACAAGCAGAAATCGCTTGAACGGCTTGTGCAGAAAACCCACAGCTTGGTAATTTTGGTGATCCTTTCATGTATAACAGGATGGGATTTTCTTTGATTTGGCGTTCAATTTTTTCGATAGTCGTCATTTATTAAGTCCTTACAACCTTTTTATATTCAGTATGTTTTATATTGAGGAAAACATGAAAGAAGAATACCACTTTATATAAGAAAGCTCTATATAAGTTTAGTTATGTATCTAAATCAATAAATTACGGATAAATCACCCTATAATTGATGAGAAAACATACGACAAGGCATGACGATCTGGGGACAAATAAAATAAGATTAATGTTGGCTTAGCGAAAAACGCCGTAAACCCTCGCCCAATGTGAAGTACCCCCATAAAAAGCACCTAAATAAACGTATAAAAGCACAACACTATTTCCTAGAAGGAATAAATATTATTTATCACGTAAATAAGTGGTTTGGACTAGATTTTCTAGTAATACTTCATTTTTAATCACCTTGAAATTTAATGGCTGTTTTAGTTCGCCAAATAAAGGTGTTCCACCGCCAAGTAAGATCGGAAAGCGGGTGATAATCATTTGATCTATTAAATCTTCATTTAGAAAACTTTGAACTGTCACACCGCCATCAATATAAAGTTCATTAAATCCCTTAGCATTCAATTCGGTAATAATATCTTGCAATTCACCTTTAACTAAAAATACTTTTCCGTTATAACCATTTGGAACAGTTGTCATAGAATTACTCAGTACAAACACGGGCTTTGTGTAAGGCCAATCACAATTAAAACTCAGTATCGTGTCTAGCGTATTACGTCCCATAACTAACGCATCAATTTTCTCCATTAAAGTGATAAAACCTGTATCAATATTATCTGGATTTGGTATTGAATATAACCAATCGAGCTTGCCTTGCCTATCTGCAATATAACCATCTAAGCTAGTTGCAATAAATACAATATTTGCCATAAATATCTCATCAAATTCTTTGTAATTGAATAAATCCAAACTATTACTTACAATAATTCTACAGCATAGAATTATTGTAAGCTTATTGGAGTTATTAGATGAATGTCAATGAAAAAAAACGAGGAAGACCCGCAAGAGCACATTCACAGCTAAGCGCTGATGCTATTTTAAACAAAGCCAAGATTTTGATGCAAAACGACGGAAAAGTGCCTAGTATCCGATCGTTAGCAACACAATTAAATGTAGATCCCATGGCAATCTACCACTACTTCAAAAATAAAAATTCACTGCTAGAGACACTAGCTACGTCACTTACAGAAGAGATCTATATTCCTCAAGCATATTCTGACTGGAAAGAAGAATTAAAATATTTATGTGTCAGTTACGTTGAAATATTATGTAAATATAAAGGATTACTGAATATTATACTGACTATGTCATTACAAGGTCCTGCTCAAATATTTGCCAAACGATATAAAATTATCATCTCGCCTTTAGCTCTTCCTAAAAAAGTCGAAGAAGATAGCCTAAATTTAATCGCTGATTATTTGCACGGTTTTACTATTTCAATCAGTTGTAATCCAGACAAAGGTATTATTAAAAATGAAATGATGTATGGTCCATTAGAGCTAATCTGTCATTCATTAGGAATGACCAAAATGTAACGACAAGATGCCAATATTCACATATAGCGCAATGATTACAGTAAAGGACACCAGATAATGTTTTAGTCGACGGATATCTGATGTCCCTGATCACACAAATTTTTAACGTCAATATCAATATCTCGTTAAATTGAATATTGATAAATTTCGTTATTTAATAGGCTTAACAATAATATCCCAACCTGTAGTACCTGAAGCGTGATAATAATAACCGGCTTTTAATTGCTCTGGTTTTTTACTTGGCCCTTCAGCAACTAAAGTAGATTTCGTTGAGTTATTATCAATACGAATTACACCACCGCGAATACGATCTAATTCATTACCATTGAACAAGGTAATTTGTGGTGAGAAATGCGCATCACTTAAATCAATATGAATAAAAGTGTGCCCTGCATCATAAGCGGCTTTTAATTCTTTATCCGTAATTTCTTTACCATTCTCAAAGGGTAAGTCAAAAAATGCTTTTGGATCAATTTTAGCAGTCATAAATACTCCTTTTTATGAATAAACATCAATCATTAGTTCAATTTAAATTATAGATCATAATTAAACATTCTGATAAATATCCTGCTCACGCTTTGCAAGGCACATACAAATTAATTATATATTCAATAGGTTAATTTACCCATTTTTTATTTTTCTTTTATTCAACAGAGATAAAACAATAAGTAAAATTAACTAATTATTTATATATATAAAAATGAGATGTTATTTCTCATAGGGATCTGCCATTATCATGGACTCGTCAAAACTCGCATATTTAAACTTATGAGTATTTAGTAATGGAAATGATTTTACTGTTTCTGATTGTGGGATGTATAACTGGATTTTTTGCCGGATTGTTAGGAATTGGTGGTGGAGCCATTATTGTTCCTATTGTGATGTATGTTGTTAGCCAACAAGCTATCCCTGCAGATATGGTAATGAAAATCGCCCTCTCAACCTCTTTTTCTGTCATTATATTTTCTACCGCCTCTTCTGCTTATTCGCATAATAAACATAAAGCGATTTTATGGTCACAATTTCCGCTCCTCGCTGTAGGCACTCTTCTCGGTATGCTAGTTGGGACATTCCTAGTACAAAAACTCTCAAATACCCTATTGCAAATTATCTTTTGTATTTTTATGGCCTATACCATATATGGATTACTGACCAAGAAAAAAGAAGCTGAACGTGTTGAGAATGCCCAAGATCCGGTGGTTTCAAAACCAGCACTAACAACCGGTGGTAGCTTAGTGGGTTTTATTTCAAGTTTTATTGGTATAGCGGGTGGCACCATAACAATACCGCTATTAAGCCACTGGGGGTTTAACACCCGTAAATGTATTGCAACATCATCAATGCTGGGTGTGATTATCGCCACTATTGGGACTGTTATGGGGATCGTTTATGGTTGGCAACAAACTGAATTAGCAGACTATTATTTAGGTTTTGTCTATCTACCTGCTTTTATTGGTATTAGTATTACCAGTATACTTACAGCCCCTATCGGCGTAAAAGTTGCCTATAAACTACCTATTGCCAGAGTACGCCAAATATTTGCCCTATTCTTATTAATCGTCATGACTAAAATGTTATATACCCTGATATTGGGATAGTGTTTTAACACTTTACCTCTATCTTAGTGAGAGATACTCTTATCAATATAACTAATCTATATGTTCTATACTAATAGATAAAAGATATTTAGCTGTTATTTCAATGAATTTTTGTTAAAATAATTAGCAAAATAGTAACAACTTAGTGAGTTCATTTGCCTCATTTTATCAATTCAGTTGAATTAGATGGAATGGTTTAAGGCACAAAACCCGAAAATGATAGGATAAAGGAGTACGCAATGTCTTTCGAATTACCAAAATTACCTTATGCGTTAGATGCTCTTGAGCCACATATCTCTAAAGAAACATTAGAATACCACTACGGCAAACACCACCAAACTTACGTAACCAACTTAAATAACTTGGTTAAAGGTACTGATTTAGAAAATAAATCTTTAGAAGAGCTCATCAAAACTACTGAAGGTGGTATTTTCAATAATGCCGCTCAAGTTTGGAACCATACATTCTACTGGAATTGCTTAGCACCAAACGCAGGCGGTGCACCAACAGGTAAAATTGCAGAAGCAATCAATAAAGCGTTTGGCTCTTTTGAAGAGTTCAAAAAACAATTTAATGATGCAGCTGCAAAAAACTTTGGTTCAGGTTGGACTTGGTTAGTGAAAAAAGCAGATGGCTCATTAGCTATTGTTAATACATCTAACGCTGCAACACCTGTTTCTGGCGAAGATAAACCACTGTTAACTGTTGACGTCTGGGAGCACGCTTACTACATCGACTATCGTAATGCACGTGTGAAATACTTAGAAGAGTTCTGGGCACTGGTTAACTGGTCATTTGTTGAAGCAAATCTTGCTTAATTGACTGTTTCAGAGATGGGAAAACCATTTTTGATAATCTAATAACAAAGGGCCTAGTGCCCTTTGTTATATTGATATATTTGATTGCTCACTTTGGATAGCTAAAATTTAAGCAAATAATTAGCAATTAACAATCAAAACAATAAACTTGCATATATTACGATCATAACCAGTGCTGCTACTGCGGTACTTAAACCAAATTTCAGATCCGTATCCATCTATTTCTCCCTCAAAATGATTATAATACTCAGATTAAACCATAATCTTGTCATGGTTAATTATTATTACATATCAAGTTTTGCTAAAATAGCGACTAGAGCACAATTTATAACATTGATTAATACTTTCACTTTTGAGCTAGATCATACAAAATTCACAGCTAATCGCTAAATTATTGCCAGTGTTTGCCCTATATATGACTATACTGGCAGTTAAACCATAAAATGAATTAAAAGAGACCAATGAAGGTCAGGAGTTTTCCACACCATGGCAACAATAAAAGACGTGGCAAAACGCGCAGGCGTATCAACCACGACTGTTTCTCATGTGATCAACAAAACTCGTTTTGTTGCTGAGAACACAAGAGCGGCAGTTTGGGCTGCGATAAAAGAATTAAATTATTCGCCGAGTGCTGTCGCACGTAGTTTAAAAGTCAATCACACTAAATCCATTGGTTTATTAGCCACGTCCAGTGAAGCACCTTACTTTGCTGAAGTGATTGAAGCTGTTGAAAATAGTTGTTATAGCAAAGGCTACACGCTAATTTTATGTAATTCACATAATAATCTTGATAAACAAAAAGCTTATTTAGCTATGTTGGCACAAAAACGTGTTGATGGTTTATTAGTCATGTGTTCAGAATATCCCGATCATCTTCTTTCTCTCTTAGAAGGTTATCGTAATATTCCGATGGTCGTCATGGACTGGGGAAAAGCCCGCGGTGACTTTACTGATACCATTATTGATAACGCATTCCATGGTGGCTATATAGCCGGTCGTTATCTTATTGAACGAGGTCATCGTGATATTGGTATTATCCCCGGCCCTCTAGAGCGAAATACCGGAGGCGGTCGTTTACAGGGCTTTTTAAAAGCCATGGAAGAAGCGAAAATTACGGTAAAAGAAGAGTGGATTGTACAAGGTGACTTTGAACCTGAATCTGGTTACAAAGCCATGACCCAAATGCTCAATCAAAAACAACGCCCTACTGCCGTATTTTGTGGCGGTGATGTTATGGCTATGGGAGCAATATGTGCAGCTGATGAGTTAGGATTACGTGTTCCTGCCGATATTTCCATTGTCGGCTACGACAATATCCGTAATGCACGCTATTTCACACCAGCTTTAACCACGGTTCACCAGCCGAAAGAGCGTTTAGGACAAATGGCTTTTTCCATGTTACTCGACCGTATTGTGAATAAACGCGAGGATGCACAAACTATCGAAGTACACCCGCGTCTAGTAGAACGTCGCTCTGTTGCCGATGGTCCATTTATTGATTATCGCCGCTGATCCCCTTCATTAACGAAGCCATTCCTCATTTAAGGTTTGGCTATCGCCTAGATAATCTAATAGCCAAGTTAATGCCGGCGATTCGCTTTTATCAACCCATGTTAGACAGCACGGACTGTCTGGCAAGGGTTGTACTAAGGTAAGGGTAACCAACTTACCTTGTTCGATTAATGGCTCCGCTCGGTGCCAAGGCACCATACCAACACATAATCCTGCTAATAAACACTCAAGCCCCATATCCCATGAAGGCACTATCATTCGGCGCTGATTATTTAATGCCCAAGTATCTCGTTTTGGTAAACTACGTGAGGTATCTTCTAAACATAAACTAGGATAAGGCCGTAACTCATCATCGGTTAAAGGATGTGCCGCGCTTGCAAGAGGATGATCAGCATGACACACACATCGCCACGGCATAAAGCCCATATCTTTAAAACTATAACGTTCACCAATAGGTGAAGCTCTGGTGGCACCAATAGCCAAATCAACACGCCCGTTCACTAATGAATCCCAGACACCGTTAAAAACTTCAGGATAAACATAGAGTTCGATATCAGGAAAATGGCGATAAAAGTCCAGAATAAGTTGCTGTGTTCTAGCCGGTTTGACAATACCATCCACGGCAATGCTAAACTGCCCCCGCCAGCCATTTGAGACTTGCTGGCACATATGACGAGTGTCATTCATTTTTTTGATAACAGAACGGGCTTCTTTAATAAAGATCTTACCCGCATCGGTTAATTCAACATCACGATGCCGGCGTTCAAACAAAGGAACGGCAAGCCATTCTTCTAATTGTCTCACGGTGTAACTCACCGCGGAGGGTACTCTGTGCAATTCTTGAGCGGCTGAGCTAAAACTCCCCGTTCTAGCGACAGCATCAACGACCTCTAGCGAGTATTCTGACCACATAATATGTATTCCTTTGAATTTTTTTCACAGCATTAACCAAATATTCCCGTTTCACAAGTAAAATCACTCTTAGCTACAATATATAAAATGTTTTACATCACATAACATAGAAAATTAAAATGACTTTAAAGAATTCCACACAATCAAAAACACCTTCTCTCTTTATGGTGTATCTCGCCTGCCTTAGTATGCTGGGCTATTTAGCTATCGATATGTATCTGCCTGCATTTGGTATGATGCAACGCGAATTATCAATCAGTGAAGGCGCAGTCAGTAACAGCTTAAGTATCTTTCTATTTGGCTTTGCTGTCGCTCAACTACTTTGGGGGCCACTCTCAGACAAATTGGGGCGTAAGCCTATTTTACTTATTGGGCTAAGTTTCTTCTCCCTAGGTTGTCTAGGTATGCTTTGGGTAGACAGTGCTGCCGGTTTACTAACCATGCGCTTCTTACAAGCCTTTGGCGTCTGCTCTGCAGCCGTTATTTGGCAAGCACTAGTGATAGACCGTTTTGATGAGTCTCGCGCTCAACACGTTTTCGCATCAATTATGCCATTGGTCGCCCTTTCCCCAGCCTTAGCGCCACTAATTGGTGCTTTTCTGTTAAACCACGGTGGCTGGCGCATGATCTTTATGTTGCTGATGGCAATTACTCTTGTATTAATGCTACCCACATTGATGCTAAAAAATATTAAACAAAAATCAGTTATTGATGCAGGCCCATCTACAGTATCATTTTTAACTTTGCTTAAGTCACCTATCTATGCTGGTAACGTATTAGTTTACGCGTCCTGTAGTGCGGGTTTCTTTGCTTGGTTAGCAGGCTCTCCGATTATCCTTGAGAAGATGGGTTATTCACCACAAGATATCGGCTTAAGCTATATTCCACAAACCATCGCATTTATGGTAGGTGGTTATGGTTGTCGCATTCTATTATCAAAAATGTCGGGTAAAACACTGTTACCTTTATTGTTAATTGGCTACGCAGTGAGCATGACAGCGTTGTTCTTAGTCGCCAAATATACACACCCAACATTAACAACAATTTTAATTCCATTTTGTATTATGGCTGTGATGAACGGTGCTTCTTATCCCATTGCTGTCTCTAATGCGCTATCAGCCTACCCTGAAGTGAGTGGTAAAGCCGCCGCATTGCAAAATGCGCTACAATTAGGTCTATGTAGTTTAGCAAGCTTTATTGTCTCAGCCTTTATTAGCCAACAGCCATTAATTAATACCACAGCGATTATGGCACTCACGGCTATTCCAATGGCGCTGGGTTACTTTATTCAACGTAATAAATCCGTTAGCAAACACACAGTTCAGGCGACAGAATAACGCCATACCCTGTTTTTAGGAAAATTCTTAAAAAAGGCCATTTATATAAAATGGCCTTTTTATTTTCTAGAGAAAACCTATTTACATCTCTATACTTGTTCAAACGCTTAAGCGTTTTATTCATTTTTCTTTCGGATTTTGAGGCATTAAACAGATAATTTGCTGATTATGTCAGATTAGTTCTCTTAATAATTTTATTCATTCAATCTGTGTTGAATTCAATATTGTTTTAACTCTACCAATCTGCATTATCCTTTCTTGCTTCATGCCTCAAAACCCGCTTAGTTTACGCCGGAGAGTATATGAGTACATCTTGTGTAGAAGAAGGCCGAAAGACCTCCAATGATCCTTATCAACGGATCGCATCAGAGCTGCTCGCTCAAGCAGACATTCATATCAATGGTTCTGAACCTTATGATATCCAAGTGCATAATAAAGATTTTTATAAAAGAGTATTACAACAAGGCTCATTAGGTCTCGGTGAAAGCTATATGGATGGTTGGTGGGACTGCGAACGTCTTGATATATTCTTTCATAAAGTTTTACGAGCAGGTCTTGAAAATAAATTGCCAAGTAACTGGCGCGATATTTTAAAAATAGCCATGGCACGCATTTTTAATTTACAAACACAAAAAAGAGCGTGGATGGTGGGTAAAGAGCATTACGATTTAGGTAACGACCTCTTTACCGCAATGTTAGATCCTTATATGCAATATTCCTGTGGATATTGGAAGGATGCGGATAGCTTAGAAGTTGCTCAACAGCACAAACTCGACCTTATTTGCCGTAAGTTAGAGCTAAAACCAGGTATGACATTGCTCGATATTGGCTGTGGCTGGGGTGGTCTTGCTGCTTATGCTGCCAAAAACTATGGCGTTTCTGTTACAGGGGTGACCATCTCAGTTGAACAACAGAAATTAGCACAAGAGCGCTGTAAAGGTCTTGATGTCAATATCATCTTAGAAGATTACCGTGACTTAAACGAGCAGTTCGACCGTATCGTTTCTGTTGGTATGTTCGAGCATGTTGGCCCGAAAAACTATGCCACTTACTTTGATGTCGCTCGCCGTAATATCAAAGAAGATGGACTATTTTTATTACATACCATTGGTTCTAATCACAATAAAGTTAATGTCGATAGTTGGATAAGTAAATATATTTTCCCTAACGGTTGTTTGCCGTCTATTCAAAAAACCGCTGAGGCAATGGAAAATAAATTTGTTATGGAAGATTGGCATAATTTTGGTGCCGATTATGACAAAACCTTAATGGCATGGTATGAGCGTTTTTTAGCTAGCTGGCCTGAAATTGAATCTAACTATACACCTCGTTTTAAACGCATGTTTAGCTACTACTTGAATGCTTGTGCGGGTGCTTTCCGCGCCAGAGATATTCAGTTATGGCAAATTATGTTAAGCCCGAAAGGTAGAATAGGTGGATTACGCACACCTCGCTGATTTTTAGCTATCAATAGAGGTAAAAATCCCGTTTTCCATAGACTGAAAAACGGGATTTTTTAATTCTAGTCGTCTGATAACAGACTATATTATTTTTCGTTTTCTTCTTCGTGTGTTGCTTGAAGCTTAACCGTTAATGCTTGTTGCGCCATAACACGCTCTACGGTATCAACAATCGCCTGAGTTTGTGGATCTAACTCAATATTAACTTTATCCCCCAAACGCTTACGACCTAACGTCGTTCTATCGCGAGTCTCAGGGATCAGATGGACACAGAAACGATTATTAACCACATCACCAATAGTTAAACTAATACCATCAATGCCAATAAAACCTTTATGCAAAATATACTTCATCAATGTCTGATCAAAAATACGAAACCAGATCTGTAAGTTATTTTCTGAAGTAATAATTTTCGCAATTTCAGCCGTAGTGACAATATGACCAGACATCACATGACCACCAATTTCATCGCCATATTTGGCCGCTCGTTCAATATTAACTTCTGAACCAACCGTTAACTCGCCCAAATTAGTTAAGCGCAGCGTCTCTTTCACTAAATCGAAACTAATTTTATTGCCATCGATTTTTGTGACGGTTAGGCAACAACCATTGTTAGCGATCGAAGCTCCTGTTTCTAAGTTATTGACTAACTCGGAAGGTAATTCAATGATATGGGTACGGAAATCACCTTTATCTTCAATGGCAATAACACGTCCTTTTCCCTGAACAATACCTGTAAACATCTCACATCTCCTTGGACTGATAAGCGAGTTTATCTTAATTAATTTAGTGTAATCAGGATAACATAAGTGATATTACACAAAGGGATCATTATTGCCTTCTCCCCTTATGATGTTTGCCATCAAATATAACGTAAAACCACTTATTTACTTATCAAAATTCTGTGGTTGAAAAACGTCATATCTTTCATTGATAATTAAACATTTATCATTAGAATATGTTTGCTTAAGGATTATTTTACGCCATATTAACATGTGACGTTCTTTCCTCCCTTCCGTCTTATTATAATGAATAAAGGTGTATGCGTGCAGAAGTATATAAAAGAAGCGCGTAGCTTACTTGCTCTTGGTATCCCTGTTATCATCGCTCAATTCTCCCAAACTGCTATGGGAGTAGTTGATACCGTGATGGCAGGTGCTGTCAATGCCACAGAAATGTCTGCGGTTGCTGTAGGTACGTCGATTTGGTTGCCAACGATTTTATTAGGTCAAGGTATATTAATGGCATTGACCCCCATCGTTGCACAATTAAATGGTTCAGGACAACGAAAGCATATTGCTAATCGTACACAGCAAGGTTTTTGGCTTGCCACTTTTTTATCCATCATGGTCATTGCCATTCTTTATAACAGCCATTTTATTATTGAAGCGCAACATGATATCGAGCCTGAGCTTGCAGAAAAAGCCATTGGATTTATTCATGCCATTATGTGGGGGGCTCCTGGTTGTCTCTATTATCAAGTGCTGAGAAGCCAATGTGAGGGATTATCAAAAACAAAACCAGGCATGATCATCGGCTTTATTGGATTATTAATTAACATTCCTGTCAACTACGCCTTTATTTACGGTAAATTTGGTGCCCCACAATTAGGTGGGATTGGTTGTGGTGTGGCAACCGCCTCTGTTTTTTGGGCGATGTTCTTAATGATGCGCTACTATGTGCGTCGAGCACCAACACAACGGGATGTTATGCCCAAAAAACGCCTAGTGTTACCTGAATTCCACACAATAAAGCGTATTACATTGTTAGGGTTACCTGTAGGGCTAGCACTATTTTTTGAAGTAACACTGTTTGCTGTTGTGGCATTATTAGTTTCACCATTAGGTGTAACGGCTGTTGCAAGTCACCAGATAGCCCTTAATTTTAGCTCATTAATGTTTATGCTCCCTCTTTCCTTGGGAATAGCTGCAACAATTCGTGTGGGTTATAACCTTGGGCAACGTTCTACAGAGCAAGCTCGTACTTCAGCCATTACAGCCCTTGCTGTCGGATTAATGCTGGCAAGTTGTACCGCTATTTTCTCTATTATTTTTAGAGAAAAAATTGCTTTAATGTATAACGATAATATTGAAGTGGTGACATTAGCCTCTCATCTTATGTTATTCGCCGCACTTTATCAGTTGTCAGATTCCGTACAGGTTATTGGTTCAGGGGTATTACGGGGTTATAAAGATACTCGCTCTATCTTTTTTATTACCTTTATCGCTTATTGGGTAATTGGTTTGCCTTCCGGATATCTCTTGGGACGAACGGATTATATTGTTGAAGCAATGGGGCCTGCGGGGTTCTGGATTGGTTTTATTTTAGGTTTAACCGCTTCTGCAATTATGATGGGAACACGTATTTGGTGGATCCAGCGTCAATCTGATGATGTTGTCTTATTACGCTCGGAGCGTTAATACTTCCATTAAAGCGTTATTTTTTGGCAAAGGAATGACACAAATATCAACAAATAGCTTTAAATACGAGCAGTTGAATACAAATTTGTGTTTTTCCTCTTGCCAGAAGCAAATCATCTCGCTAATATTCGTCTCCGTTGTCACCCAGAATAAAGAATGCGTCCATAGCTCAGTTGGTTAGAGCACCACCTTGACATGGTGGGGGTCGGTGGTTCGAGTCCACTTGGACGCACCATTTACTCTGAACAACATTTCAATACAGTGCGTCCATAGCTCAGTTGGTTAGAGCACCACCTTGACATGGTGGGGGTCGGTGGTTCGAGTCCACTTGGACGCACCATTTCTCTTTCTTAATTCTTGTTATATTTCGTGTTACCTCCCCTACACCACAACAAAATGATTACGCAAAATTTAATTGCGCAACAAAACGCTTAAAAAACAAGCAATCAGAGCCCTATTTTGATCACATCACTTAAATTTACCTTTTTTCGATTTTCTTCATGGAAATTAACCTCTATAATACAAAACATAATTTTGTTGAAAGGTTTCAGCGTATTGATTTACAGGCATCTTTAGAAAACAGAACAAATGAATCATGATAGACTATAATGTAAGATGTCTAGCAATCTTTTATACAAAATAGTGACAAAATTTTTATCATGTTGTTGGAGCCACTCACATGTTGCGCAACTTATTAGCTAGAAATGAATGCACTTATCGTGTTTCGCACTGTTAAGATGATTGATATAACCCAACAACATTAATCCTTATTCATCCATTACAATAGAATCATTAATAGACTGCCATGAAAAAGACAAAAATTGTTTGCACCATCGGGCCAAAAACCGAATCTGAAGAAAAACTGACTCAATTACTGGACGCAGGCATGAACGTAATGCGTCTAAACTTCTCTCACGGTGACTATGAAGAGCATGGCAACCGTATCAAAAACCTGCGTAATGTCTGCGCAAAAACAGGCAAAAAAGCAGCCATTTTATTAGATACTAAAGGACCTGAGATCCGCACCATTAAATTAGAAGGTGGTAACGATGTCTCTTTAGTTGCAGGTCAGACTTTTACCTTTACAACAGATACTTCTGTTGTTGGTAATAAAGATCGCGTTGCGGTCACTTATGACGGTTTCGCAAGAGACTTAACTGTCGGCAATACCGTATTAGTCGATGACGGCCTTATCGGTATGAAAGTCATTAAAGTCACTGATACTGAAGTGGTATGTGAAGTACTCAACAACGGTGATTTAGGCGAAAATAAAGGCGTTAACTTACCAGGTGTTTCTATCGGCTTACCGGCATTAGCAGAAAAAGATAAACAAGATCTTATCTTTGGTTGCGAACAAGGCGTTGACTTTGTTGCCGCTTCTTTTATTCGTAAACGTTCAGATGTTGAAGAGATGCGTGCTCACTTAAAAGCACACGGTGGCGAAAACATCATGATCATCTCTAAAATTGAAAACCAAGAAGGTTTAAATAACTTTGACGAAATTTTAGAAGCTTCTGACGGTATCATGGTTGCACGTGGTGACTTAGGTGTTGAGATCCCTGTTGAAGAAGTTATCTTTGCACAAAAAATGATGATCGAAAAATGTAACGCTGCGCGTAAAGTGGTTATCACTGCAACACAGATGTTAGATTCCATGATCAAAAATCCACGCCCTACTCGTGCAGAAGCAGGTGACGTTGCCAATGCTATTTTAGATGGTACTGATGCTGTTATGCTATCCGGTGAAAGTGCGAAAGGTAAATATCCAGTAGAAGCTGTGACTATTATGGCGACTATCTGTGATCGTACTGATCGCATCATGAAATCACGTTTAGAGTCTTACCAATTAGGTGCTAAATTACGTGTAACAGAAGCTGTTTGTCGTGGTGCTGTAGAAATGGCGGAGAAATTAGATGCTCCTCTTATCGTTGTAGCAACTTATGGCGGTAAATCAGCGCGCTCTATCCGTAAATATTTCCCAACAGCGCCTATCTTAGCATTAACAAATAATGAAGAGACCGCACGCCAATTACTGTTAGTAAAAGGTGTGACAACACAATTAGTTAATAAAATTGCTTCTACTGATGACTTCTACCGTATCGGTAAAGATGCAGCATTATCAAGTGGCTTAGCCCATGCAGGTGATCGTGTTGTTATGGTTACAGGTGCACTGGTTGATAGTGGAACGACAAATACTTCATCAGTACACGTTCTGTAATACTCGATTATAGCTAATTTGTAATTAAAAAATTTAAGCCATCCGTTTTAACGGATGGCTTTTTTATCGCTACTTTTTTATAAAAAACATCTCATTGAACTACTGCCAAAGAGATTATTTCTGTTGCTGACTATCATGATCTGTTTTATCTATTGGCACTAAATAATGCGTTGAACGAGCACGAGGATGGATAAAAAAGTGTCCTTTCGGTGCATTATGACTCTTAATGTGGATCATCGATACATTGGCTTTATTGCCTTTGCGAGAGCACGCATAAATAATAAAAGGTAAAGCAAAAATAATAACAAAACTTACCACTAGCAATGAAACATACGTTGTATCACTGCTGCCACCGGGTAAAGAGCTAGGTGGGAAGAATGAAACAACAAAAGCTAAAATAGACACAATCAGACCGACAACGGCCACTAATAATTTAACACCTTTACCACCGGGAATATTAAATGCACGTTTTTTATCAGCTTGCTTGCAAACCAAATGCATATAGCCAATAAACAGCATAAAGTAGCTACATAGATAAATCACCACCGTCAGCGCTAAAGCAATAAGAAATGACATATTGCCCCCACCACCGGTGTTAGTCAGCACCACTATAGCAATAGTAGTAATAATTAGCTGAGTGATCACTAAAGCTACCGGTACACCATTTTTATTTACTTTAGTCAGTGTTGGCGGAAGAATACCTTGTTGTGCAGCCACAAACATTCCCCGTGAAGGCCCAACGATCCACGACGCAATTTCAGCCAAGACGCCAAGCAATAATAGTGCAGCAATAATTTTAACCGCCCAAACTAATCCGCTACTAAAATAGCTGACTAAAACACTAAAGGTTTCAACCACCCCCGCAGATAAGTTGATTTCGTTATGAGGGATCACTGCAGCAACAGATAAACCACCAATAGAGCTTAAGCATATTGCCACAATCATTAATAAAAACATGGCAAGTGGATAATCACGGCCCGGATTTTTCATTTCGTTGACGTGAGTGGCTGAGGCTTCAACGCCCATATAGCTTAAAATAAAGGCCACAAAAACCACTAAAGTACCAATCTGAGTAAAATCAGGGAAAAAGGTTTTGCTGCTGATTTCTATTGCTAAAGGCGCACCACTGACCAGATAACTAATAGCTAAAAGCACTAAAATAATTGCTGGTAATAATATCCCCGCGAAGAAACCTAATTTAGCAATAGTAGCCGTGTATTTAGTTCCGCCAAATTGAGTTAAAGCTAATCCCCATAAAATCACTAATGCGGCAATCGTTTTGGTGAGCGGATCGGTATTTAACTCAGGCCAATCAAGAATATAAGATAATGCTCCTAATACGAAATAAAGCATTGGAATAAAACCAATCGCTATTTGTAAATAACCAAAAGAGATCGCCGCAAATCCCCAGCGCTCCCCTAGCGTATTAGATACCCAAGCAAATACGCCCCCTTCTTGCCATCCTTCAACGGTTGCCATTTCAGCTGCACATAATGCAACAGGAATAAACCACAACAAACCGCCTAGTAATAAGAAAAAGACTAGACTAAAGCCGGAAGTTGCAAAAGTTGGATACTCATAGACCGCCATCACCATGGATGCAGTTATGGCAAAAAAACCTAATAACGTGAGCTGTTTTGAGGCAGAACTTGTTGCAGATGTCGCCATGCTCATTCTCCTACGTGTATACAATGAAATAATGGTGTGCAGATAATCAAGGCTGGAGAAAAAGAGTCTAATTCTCCAACCTATTACCAAATAAAAGAGCCTGTTTAGCTGTGGTTAAAGCCACCGCCGTCTTCTTCAGATAAAGGTGTGCTCACAGGATGTTTTTCGAAATAATCGAGAGTACGTTTCATATCTTCTATCAGTAATGTCGCCAAATCTAAACTCACACCATGACGAACAAGAATACGTTGAATAACTAAATCTTGGCGATCAGCAGGCATAGAATAAGCGGGTACTTGCCAGCCACGGCTACGCAATTTATCAGCGATGTCATATAAGGAGTAGCTTACCTTAGCCTCTTTTTTCAGTTTCCACGCTAATGCAGGTATTCCTTTTTGACTATCACCACTGAAGATCATTTCAAAAGGCCCTAGCTTTTCAATTTCTCGAGCAAGGTATTGCGCGGTGTGATAACAGGCATTGTGGATCTTCGCATACCCTTCTCTGCCAAGACGCAAGAAATTATAGTATTGAGCAATAATTTGCCCACCGGGACGTGAGAAATTAAGCGCAAAGGTTGGCATATTACCGCCAAGGTAGTTCACATTAAAAATAAGCTCTTCCGGTAAGTCTTTGGCTTCACGCCATACTACCCAACCAGAGCCCAATGGCGCTAAACCAAACTTATGGCCTGATGAGTTAATGGATTTAACACGCGGTAAACGGAAATCCCATTCTAAATCAGGTGCACAGAAAGGCGCTAAAAAGCCACCACTCGCACCATCGACATGAATAGGAATATCAAGTCCGGTCTCTTTTTGTAGTTGGTCGAGTGCATCATGTACCGCTTTTACTGGCTCATAAGTACAGGTGAAGGTCACCCCTAATGTTGGCACTACACCGATAGTATTTTCATCAACACGTTTAATGACCTCTTCAGGACTCATCATCAAGCGATCACCTTCAAGCGGGATCTCTCTGAGTTCAACGTCAAAATAACGGGCAAATTTATGCCAACAGACTTGAACTGGCCCACAAATAAGATTAGGTTTATCTGTCGCTTTTCCAGCAGCAAGACGTTTTTTACGCCATTGCCATTTTAATGCAAGTCCCCCCAGCATTGCCGCTTCAGAGGAGCCAATGGTTGAACAACCTAGGGTATTGAGTGGATCGGGTGAGTGCCATAAATCAGCAAGCATATGAACACAACGGTTTTCAATTTCTGCCGTTTGTGGATATTCATCTTTATCTATCATGTTCTTATCGATAGATAAATTCATCAAATCACGGATCTCATCATCTACCCAGGTTTGACAAAATGTGGCCAGATTTTGTCTTGAATTGCCATCTAGCATCAGCTCATCCCTTACAGCATCAAAAACATGACGAGGATGGCTCTCTTGTTGCGGAAAATGTGTTTTCGGTAAGGATTGTGATAAATCAAACGATGCATAAACATCATCGAGTGAGCTATAACTTGGAGTTTTTTTATTCATCTTGAAATTACCCTTACTAATTATTATTACATTAGTGACTAAATGATTTTAAATACCTACTTTAAAAGATAGTCTAATAATTCCAGTAATGAAAAATTTTTTATATTTTATGAAAACAATGAGATTATATTTATCAAATCAGCTTTAACACTCTACAAGAAATAGCAACCTATTGATTTTAAATAATATTAATAATATTCCACTTGCTTTTATGTTAATTTATTTATGTACATTTAGAATAAAATATTTGTACTATAATAAAACTTGAATTATGAGAAATAACCTTTATAGCATTAAGTAATAACACTTAATTTAAAATATAAATGTAAATAAAATTTTAAATCTAAGTTTTAAAATTAATAATTATTTAATTTAGATTTGATTTAATAAGGAACAAAAAAAGATGATAGAAAATAACCGACACCCCTTCGCTTGCACAACACTTGCGATTACTGACAAGAAAAAACGTGTTTATCATGGTCGGACAATGGAGTTTTCTTCTGATGAGCCAACGTCTATCTTAGCTTATTATCCACAAGGTCATACTTTTCAGCAAAATGCCCCTGATGGAACCCCCGGATTAAAGTACAGCGTTAAATATCCTTTTATGGCTATTACCGCTCCTATTAACTTATCGGGTACCAAAGATGTACTTGAAGGTGTAAATAGTCAGGGACTCTCTTTTAGCTTAAATATGCTACCTAACTCTAAGTTAGATGATCTCGATCCCCAATATTACGCAAGCTCTGTTCCTATTGCTGCTATTGGTGAGTGGGCATTAGGACGATATGCGACGGTTAAAGAGTTAAAAGAGATTATCCCCCAAACCCATTTTTGGTCACAAAAGCTATTATTGTTACGTAACTTACCAAGCCCTTTCCATTACGCATTTTATGATAAAACCGGTGATTGTATTGTTGTCGAAGTCTCTGATGGTAAATTACATATTTATGATAATCCTACCTATTGCATGACCAATGGCCCTATTTTCCCGTGGCATTTAACTAATTTAAACAACTACACTCATCTTTCTAATATCAACGTTTCCAGTAGCACATTAGGTCGTATTAAAATCAACCAACCTGATAGTGGTATTGCATTAGCAACATTACCTAGCTCAGATACTTCTGTAGATAGATTTATTCGTGCAGTTTATTATTCAACCTATTACCACAAAGTTTCTGATCCTGATAAACAGCTTATTGAGCTTGCCCATATCATGAATCGCTTCGATCGCCCTAAAGATGCAACCATTGATCCACTATTAGGTAATGATACGCTAACTAAACTTCATACTAGTGAATTTTCTGTCTGGACGGCGCTAACTGATTTAGAACGGGGGATCTTTTTCTTCAGAGGCTACAACAACTTAAACTTTCAAAAGTTCACACTTGAGTCATTTAAAAATGAAAGTAGCGCGGTTTTTATTAAGGTCAATTTGGAAGAGGCATTGTAAAATGCTTTAGATAGAAACTAGATTAGTTTAGCACGGAGAAAAATTTTTTATATCAGACTTTTACGAATAAAAATCTTTTGTGAAATAACACGCATTTTTTATACTGGTTATTTGCTTGTTGTAGGTTATTTTTCATATTGTCATATAAAGAGTAAGTAGTTATAGCTAGTTATAAATAAATTCTGTATTTTCTTATAACTGTGCCATACTTACTAGTGGCTTCATACAAAATGCTACTTGTTCCTTTAAACAAACTAATAATAGAGGTTGTCACAATGAAAGCAAAAATTGTACTAGGTGCGGTAATTCTGGCTTCAGGCCTATTAGCAGGTTGTTCTTCTAGCAACAACGCACAATTAGACCAAATCTCTTCTGATGTAAACCGTTTAAATACGCAAGTTCAACAACTAAGTAGTGATGTTCAATCAGCTAACGCTCAAGCAAAAGCCGCTTATGATGAAGCAGCGCGTGCTAATCAGCGTCTAGATAACCAAGTAACTACTTATAAAAAATAATTTGACTGACTAGTAAGCTGAAAAACGTTAAGTCAGCTTTAATTAATAATAAAAAGCAGATACCTATGAAGTATCTGCTTTTTTTCATTACTGAATATCAATCATCAATATGCGGTTACATCGACCGGTATACCTGAACGACGAATAATTTCTGCATCCACTTTTGCTTTATCCACTTTGCCACTTTCATACCAAGCCGTAAATTGTTTAGTAAACGTTAGGGGCATCGTCTGGGGATCGTCATCTTCATTTTGTGAGAGTGGTTGGTGCACTTCAATAAATTGCTTACCATCTGCAGTCTCAGTAAATTTAATCGGTTTATTGATCACTTGAACCCGACTGCCTTTGGGTACCACATTAAACAGTGTTTCAATATCATCAGGACGTAATCTAATACAGCCAGAACTCACTCTTAAGCCAATACCAAAATCGGCATTAGTACCATGAATAAGATACTCACCACGACTGTGCGCTAATCTTAACGCATATGCACCCATTGGATTATCTGGCCCTGCTGGTACCACTGCCGGTAATGTGATCCCCTTAGCCGCATAATTTTTACGAATATTGGCTGTCGGCGTCCAAGTCGGATCTTTAATCAATTGAGAAACAGATGTCACCATTTCAGGCGTTTCCCGCCCTAATTGGCCAATACCGATAGGATAGACATCAACGGTTCCCCCTTCTTTGGGATAGTAATAAAGGCGCAATTCTGCCAGATTAATGACAATACCTTTACGCACGGTATCAGGTAAGATCATCTGTAAGGGAATTTGTAGTGTTTTGCCCGCTTCGGGTAATAGAGGATCAATACCTGGGTTGGCTTCCATCATATTTAGCAAACCCACTTGATATTGTGCAGCGATCGTTTCTAAAGAACGTTTATCATCAGGAACGGTGTAAGAAACATTTTCCCCAATGATACGTGAACCATCCGTAGGTAGCAGGTATTCATGTGCATAAGTTAAGTGACTGCTCATCCCTAACAGCGATGCACCCAATAAGGTTAACCATTTCTTCATTGTTGATCCCGTGTGTTAGCAATAAAATAAACTGACTATTATCATGATAACATTCTCATCGTTATGATTATCATATAATAAGTCAGTTTAGAACATTAATATGGGATCGGGTAACATTTATGCTACAGTGTATTCCGAAAAGCGTTTCATTAACCGTGTTACCATAGCGTGTAGCCCTTGAGTACGAGATGGCGTCAAATGACTTTCCAGTGCTAATGTCGAGAAATAGTGGTTAACATCAGTGGCGAGAGCTTGCTCTACCGTTTTACCTTGAAAAAGAATAATCACTAATGCCACTAATCCTTTTACAATACCTGCATCGCTATCACCGGCTAAGATCAGCTGTTTATGCTCATCTAATTCAACCGCTATCCAGACTTGGCTCTGACAACCTTCAATAAAATTAGCCGCCGTTCTTTGTTCATCTGTTAATGGTGGTAAGCGTTCTCCTAGCTCCATCATATAGAGATAGCGTTGCTCCCAATCCTGACAACGAGAAAAATTGCGTAATAATTTTGCTTCATCAGGCAAAGCCGCAATTGCCATGAATAACCTCTTTTTTAATTGTTAGCCTAATAGTTTTTCAATGCGTAACAACGCATTAACCAGTGCATCAATATCCGCTTTATTATTGTACAATCCCAACGAAGCGCGACACATGGCAGGAACCTGATAATAGTCCATAATTGGCATCGCACAGTGATGACCCGTACGAATAGCAATACCATAGTTATCAAGAAAAGTTCCCACATCATAAGCGTGATGCTTACCTAAATTAAATGCTATCACACCTTGACGCGCTTCATTACCATAAAGCGTTAATGATTTTACTTTGGTTAATTGTTGTTGTGCATATTGCATTAAGCTATTTTCATATGCAGCAATCTTATCCATACCAAATTGAGCAAGATATTCCAAAGCTGCCCCTAAGCCAATGATACCGATAATATTAGGCGTTCCAGCTTCAAATCGCCACGGCGCATCTGCGTAGGTAATATCACCATTGATATGCACATGTTTTATCATAGCGCCACCCCCTTCCCATGGAGGTAATTCATCAAGTAGCGCTTTTTTGCCATATAGCAAGCCAATCCCTGTCGGACCATAAAGTTTATGGCCACTACATACAAAAAAATCACAATCTAACGCACTAACATTGATAGCTTGATGCATCGCACTTTGTGCCCCATCAACTAAAATATGTAACTCACCCCCTTGCTGAGCCGAATACTCTCTAGCTTGGCAAATAATTTCAGCAATAGGATTGACGGTTCCCAGTACATTAGACTGATGAGTGATCGCCAGTAACTTAGTTCTGTTATCAATTAATTGGGGTAATTGCGCTAAATCGAGTTGCCCATTAGCAAGCAGAGGAATAACACGGACATGAAAACCATACTGTTTTGCTAACATATACCACGGCACTATATTCGCGTGGTGTTCCATTTCAGTAATGATAATGTTATCACCATCATTTAGGAAACGATGGCTATAACTGTAAGCGACTAAATTGATCCCTTCTGTCGTTCCTTTTACAAAAACGATTTCTTCTTCACTCTTTGCACCTAAGAAATGTGCTGCTTGCTTACGAACATTCTCCACTAAGGTGGTGGCGTTTGCACTTAATGTGTGAATGCCGCGGTGAACCGCGGCATATTGTGTTAAGGCAAACTGTTTTTCACGCTCCATGACACAAGCGGGTTTTTGCGCACTTGCGGCACTGTCGAGATAGACTAAAGATTTTTCTTTCACCTGTTGGGAGAGAATAGGAAAGTCATCCCGCGCTTTTTCAATGGAATGTGTCATCATGCCTTTTTATACCTCTGATAAGCGTTGATTTATTCTCTCTAGAACATGAGTTTTGATCACACTATTTTCTAATGATTCTGTTAATTCGGCAGCAAATGCATGAATGATCATTTTGCGAGCTTCACTTAACGCAATACCTCGTGAACGTAGATAAAATAGTTGCTCATCATCAATACGCCCAACCGTTGCACCATGACTACATTTCACATCATCAGCATAGATCTCAAGTTGTGGCTTAGTATCAATTTGTGCTTTATCACCTAATAACAAGTTGTTATTGGTCATTTGACCATCTGTTTTCAGCGCTTGAGGGGTGACTGTGATCATGCCATTAAATACGGCTTTCCCTGCATCCATTGCAATACTTTTATGTAATTGACGGCTTAGGCAATTTTTCTCACCATGCACGAGCCAAGTACGAGTATCGGCAATTTCGTTCGCTTTGGGTAATACCACACTATTCATTGATAGCTCACTGTTCTCACCCGTCAGTGCAGCGCTAGTATGATGACGACTCAGTTTATTCCCCAACAAGAATGCATAACTATTAACACGAGCATCTCGTCCAATGCTTAAATCGTTATGGGCAAAATGTTGGCTAATGCCATTTTCAAAACCAAGTTTAATATGGTTGAACGAGGCATTATCACCAATAGTGGCGGTTAATCTCGCCCCGGTAAAATGACGGTTTTCACCATCACTACTAATATAGTGTTCAATCACTTGCATCTGAGCATTAGCGCCAACATCAAGATGGAAACGATAGTTAGCACTGTTAACTTCTTGCCCTGCATGACCTTGTGTAATATTAAGGATATAAAGCGGTTTATCAGCCACTACGCCTTTTTTCAAGGTAATGAATAGCGGCTGTTGCGCTAAACTTTCAACTAAATGCAAGAACACTTCACCATTAATGGCTTGCGGTAATTCACTTTGGTTATCCAGTAATGTCACTTGGTATGGACCAAAATCTTGACTACTTTCAGCCGGTGAAAATGCACCATTAACCATCACGATACGGTAGCAATCAAATGAGAGTGCCCGTTGCTCAATTAAATCTTGTACCTCAAAAGGTGGCAACATTTGATATTGCTGACTGAGCGTCTCATCTAATGGCGTATAATGCCAATCTTCGTGTCGATAAGCTGGAAAACCCACTTTTTCCACTTGTAGCCAGTGATTACGTGCATTTAAATTATCTTCCCCTTTACGCTGTTGATATAGCGCAGAGAATTGTTTTAATGCCTGTTGATTACGCTGTTCTACTTGATGCTGTTTTTCACGTTTCTCATTGAGGGTCAATAAGCCAGCCATAACCTTGTTCCTCCAATTTTTGTGCTAATGAAAAATCACCTGATTTAATGATTTTTCCTTGGTAAAGCACATGCACATAATCAGGTTTAATATAATCAAGGATACGTTGATAGTGAGTCACCACGATAAAGGCGCGTTTACCATCACGTAATCTATTGACACCATTAGCGACAATTTTTAGCGCATCGATATCGAGTCCTGAGTCGGTTTCATCTAAGATACACAGTTCAGGTTCAAGGGCAGCCATTTGCAAAATATCGTTACGTTTTTTCTCACCACCGGAAAAACCTACGTTAACAGAACGAGTTAACAAATCTTGAGGCATATCCAATAGTTTGATTTTATCTTCAATAAAATCTTCAAAATCAAAGCGATCTAACGGCTCTTGGCCTCGATATTCTCTTACCGCATTGACTGAGGATTGTAAGAAAAACTGGTTACTGACACCGGGGATCTCTACTGGGTATTGAAATGCCATAAAGATACCTTCACCCGCTCGCTCTTCAGGCTCTAATTCCAGTAGATCTTTGTTTTTAAAAGTCACACTACCTTCATCAACTTCATACTCTTCGCGACCTGCTAAGGTTGCGGATAATGTACTTTTACCTGAACCGTTTGGCCCCATGATAGCGTGCACTTCGCCGGCACGTACTTGCAAATCTAATCCTTTAAGAATTTCATTGCCTTCAACACTGACATGTAAATTTTTAATATCTAACATAATATATGCCTTCGGTATTTTTATACCCAGAATTTGGTTAATGGTTAACCAACGCTATGTTCTAAGCTGATTGCTAATAATTTTTGTGCTTCTACAGCAAATTCCAGCGGTAATTCTGAGAACACGTCCTTACAAAATCCATTGACAATCATTGAGATTGCATCGTCTTCACTTAATCCACGTTGACGGCAGTAAAATAACTGATCTTCACCAATACGTGACGTTGTCGCTTCATGCTCTAATTGTGCTGAGTTATTCATGACTTCAACATAAGGGAAGGTGTGAGCACCACACTCTGTGCCAATTAACATTGAGTCACATTGTGTGTAGTTACGTGCATTCTGCGCACCAGGTAACACTTTCACCAAACCGCGATAACTATTTTGACTTTTACCCGCAGAAATACCCTTAGAAATAATAGTTGATTTGGTATTTTTACCGATGTGGATCATCTTGGTTCCCGTGTCAGCTTGTTGGTTACCATTGGTCAGTGCCACTGAGAAAAATTCAGCCGTTGAATTATCTCCTTTTAAGATAACACTTGGGTATTTCCAAGTGATCGCTGAACCTGTTTCAGATTGAGTCCACGACATTTTAGCGTTCTCACCTTCACAAAGGGCACGCTTAGTGACGAAGTTAAGAATTCCGCCTTCGCTATCACCGCCAGAGAACCAGTTTTGTACCGTGGAATATTTCACTTCGGCATCTTTATGAATGATAACTTCAACAACGGCAGCATGCAGCTGATAGCTATCACGTACAGGTGCTGAACACCCTTCGATGTAACTGACGTAACTTCCTTCATCCGCAATTAAAATCGTACGTTCAAATTGGCCTGTTTGTGCCGCATTAATACGAAAATAGGTGGATAATTCCATAGGGCAGCGAACACCTTTAGGAATATAAACAAAGGTACCATCAGAAGCGACCGCCGCATTAAGTGCCGCAAAATAGTTATCGTGGCTAGAAACAACTGTACCTAAATATTGGCGTACTAATTCGGGATATTCTTGAATCGCTTCACCGAAGGAGCAGAAAATAACACCATGTTTAGCTAGCTCTTCACGATAAGTGGTAGAAACCGATACTGAGTCAAAAATAGCATCTACAGCCACTGACTGCCCTTCTCTTACTGGCACGCCTAACTGATTAAATGCGTCTTCAACTTCTTTAGTTAAATAATCTTGGGTTTCTTGTGTTGAGACAGCTTCATTGTTACCACTAGCACAACTGCCATTGGCACAACAAGCACCGCAAGATGGCGCTGAATAATAACTATAATCTTGATAATTCAGCGATGGATAATCTGCTTTTAGCCAATGAGGCTCTTCCATCTCTAGCCAATGACGATAAGCATCAAGACGAAACTCTAGCATCCACTCTGGCTCATTTCTTTTAGCTGAAATAGCTCGCACAACCGCTTCATTCAACCCTTTATCTAACGTATCGGTTGAGATATCGGTATAGAACCCTTCTTTATAGTGATAATCACTGAGCCAGCCTTGAACTTCATCACCAATTTCAACATTGCTCTGAGACATAATCTGACTTCACTATGTTATACCCCAAAGCTCTCACCACATCCGCAGACGTTCTGAGCTTTAGGATTATTAAATTTAAACATCTGATTAAGTCCTTCACGGACATAATCAACAACTAAACCATCAATGAATGGCATGGCTTTTAATGCAACGAATAACTTGGCACCATTATGTTCATAGACAAGATCGTCCTCTGAGGGGCCTGCAGCAAGCTCAATAACATAACCATAGCCCGTACAACCTGATGGCTTAATACTTAAGGAAAGTCCCTGACTTTCAGGGTTTTTCTCCACTAATTGGCAAATATGTTTCGCTGCACTATCAGTCAGCACAATGCCTTGCCAAGCAGTATCATTTAGAGAAAAAGTTTCAACATTGTTTGTCATTACTGACCTCATTTCGAAAGGAGATTAATATCTTTCCTGACTCTAATGGTAATGATAACCCTTATCACTTCAACCCTGTCTTTTGAAAGGATATTATAAAATCGTTTAAAAATTGCTCTTTTTTTGCTTTTTAATTGTTAAATATAGCGCTTAATAAATTGAAATGTAACAATTTTTATCTTTTTTCATTACAAAAATAAAACTTTTTTAAATTCCTTTATTTCGCACAATACGCATAAAAGTTGCAAAGCAAATACATTTTATACCTTTGTCACTGAAATGTAGAGAAAAAGCATAAAAAATCAACAATTGATAATCGCAAAATATTTTCTTTTTATGCTTATACTGATAGGTAAGATAGCACCACTTTTGTGATAACTTCTTATTGTATTGTGTGCTTTTATGACTTATTGATTGATACTAATTGAGTTCACATACCTATTAGTGCAATCAATAACTTCTTGATTATTATTACTTTTATTTTCAGCAATAAATTGTAATTGCCATACACGATTTGTGTTAGTATCCGCAATTAATACCCCTTCATAGCTCACTTTCTGATTAGACAACTTTCCTTCAAAGAAAATTTGTCGAGCTGGCATTTCTGACACTGTGAAAGGCTTTATTGTTGTTGAAGTTTCTTTCATGCCATCAATAGTGGAAATATTATCAACGATACCCTGTGCTCCTGAATCAATATCATAGCTCATCATATCGTCAAGTTTAAAATAAACTAAACGAACTTCTGATAACTGGCATACTGGTTTGGCTTGATAAACTAACATCTGTGATGTGACATCTTGGACATGATCAGGTAATAATTGAAAATAGTGTTCTGTATCATCTCTATTTAATGAGAATGAAGTTGGATACGCGATATTAAACCCCGACATAGTACGTACAGGATAATTTATTATCTCTTCACTCTTATTGTGAGTTGATTCGTTATCACATGCTGTAAGTAATAAACTACCGATTAAAATAAAAACGCTTTTATAATTTAGAATGGTTGATGTCATTTTTTCTTACTATTAATAATAATGAAGATAATAATTATCATTAAAATTTAAACTTAAATAAAGATAATTTTTTCACATGACCTCATTTCAATAAATAAAAAACGCCTAAAGTGAAATAATAACCTTAGGCGTTTATTATTGATTAACGAATTAAACAATAACCGCAGTTGTTAAACGTGAAATACAGACTTTACGGTCAGCGTCATCAAAAATTTCTATTGACCATACTTGATGTGTACGACCTAAATGAATAGGTTTACAGACACCTTTTACAACCCCTTCTTTTACTGCTCGCATATGGTTGGCATTGATTTCTAAACCCACCACTTTTTGTTCACCTTCTGTGCATAAATAGCCAGCAATTGACCCTAAGGTTTCAGCTAATACCACAGAGGCGCCACCATGTAATAAACCAAAAGGCTGTTTAGTACGCTGATCTACTGGCATGGTGCCTTCAAGATAGTCCTCACCCAGTGCGGTGAGTTCTATACCAAGGTGCCCCACCATATTATTTGGGCTAATATGATTAAGTTGTCCTAATGTTGTTTTTCGTTTCCATATCATTGCATAATCTCCAAAAGCGCCTGTAGTGGATGTTTTAACTCAATATTATCAATACGTTTTACTTGGCTACGACAAGAATATCCGGTACTCAAGCAACGTGCTGTAGGGAGTGTTTTCAATGCATTTCCCCATGACAGTTGATAAATTCCCAATGAATTTTTATAGTTATTCACTTCATGCCCATAAGTGCCCGCCATACCACAGCACCCCGTAGTTACCACTTCAAGTGGTTGACCATAACGTTGGAATATCGCTTGCCACTGTTGCATACTTTGCGGTAATGCCGTTGACTCAGTACAATGACTAAAAAGATACCATTTTTCAGCATCTTCGCAGATCTCAATCGGCTCACTGACTAACTGATTTAGCCACTCATGAACCAGTTGAACCTTAAAGTTACCGCGTTTATCCCCTAATATCTCCCGATATTCATCGCGGTAGCAAAGGACTAAAGCGGGGTCGACTCCTACCATCGGAATGGACAACTGTGCAACTCGATTAAGCATCGTTGCTGTTTTTTGTGCAGTTTTACTAAATTGCTGTAAAAAGCCCTTAATATGCTGTGCTTTTCCGTTAGGTGAAAAAGGTAATAGCACAGGTTTAAAACCAATTTTTTCAATCAACTTAATAAAGTCAGCAACCACTTTGGCATCGTAATAACTGGTAAATGGATCTTGTACCACGATAACATAATGGCTTCGTTGCTTTTCTGATAACTGCTCTAACTCTTCCAAGGTCATCGCTAATGCGCTATGTCCAGCTAACTGCTGCTTTAATGTCGGAGATGACAATAGAGGCAGATCTACCATACCAATAGTACGTTTACTCAACGATTGCACCAATGGTTGCTTAATAAAGAAATTAAACAGACTTGGTATTTTTGCCATTAACGGTGTGGTGAGTTCGACATTTGCCACAATATGATCTTTTAGCGGACGTAGATAGCGTTGATGATATAACTGAGTAAATTTGGCTCTAAATGATGGCACGTCAATTTTAATCGGGCATTGTGTAGAGCACGCTTTACAAGCTAAACAACCATTCATTGCTATTTTTACCTCATGAGAGAAATCATATTCTCCACGTTTAGCTTTCCATGTATTGCGTGTTTTTTCAATCAATCCCCGTAAGCTAGGTTTGTTATTTGTAAGACTTGTTTCTAACTGCTGAGGGCTTACTCCTTGCTCTGTAAGTAGACGTAACCACTCTCTGACTAATGTCGCTCTGCCTTTAGGTGAATGAATACGTTGTCCAGTTATTTTCATAGAAGGACACATTGGACTTTTAACATCAAAGTTGAAACATAATCCATTACCATTACACTCTAATGCACCGCGAAAATCTTCGCGAACCGATACAGGAATGGTGCGATCAAATGTGCCACGTTTAATAGCATCGACCTGTTTCATTGGCGCCTCAACCTCGAGAGGAGGACATATTTTCCCTGGGTTAAGTCTATTTCGAGGATCGAACACCGTTTTTATTTGACGTAATTCGTGATAAAGGGTTTCGCCAAAGAATTCTGGACTATATTGCGCTCTAAAGCCTTTTCCATGCTCCCCCCATAGTAAGCCACCATATTTCGCCGTTAATGCAACAATCTCATCAGAAATGGTTTTCATGAGTTGTTCTTGTTGCGGATCACACATATCTAAAGCAGGTCTCACATGCAATACGCCAGCATCAACATGACCAAACATACCGTAATTGAGCTGATAACTATCAAGTAATGCCCTAAATTCAGTAATATAATCCGCTAAATGCTCTGGTGGCACACAGGTATCTTCAACAAAAGGAATGGGTTTAGCATGCCCTTTAGCATTACCTAATAGCCCTACTGCTTTTTTACGCATGGCATAAATACGGTTAATATCGGCGAGGTTATCACAAACCTGATAACCGATAACGCCCCCTTCGCCATTATTCATCAGCTTATCTAAGCGCTGACATAAATCTTCCACTTGTGAGGCAATCAGTGTTTTATCATCGCCGGCAAACTCAACAATATTTAGCCCTTGCATATCTTTATCGGGCACATCCGTAATCAATGCATTAACGGAATGCCAGACAATATCTTCTCGAGCAAGGTTTAATACTTTGGAGTCAACAGTTTCAACAGAAAGCGCCTTTGCTTTTACTAAAAACGGCGCGTTACGCAATGCGGAATCAAATGAGTCATACTTCACATTCACTAAACTGCGCTGCTTTGGAATGGGGGTAATATCGAGTGTTGCCTCGGTAATAAAGGCCAAAGTCCCTTCTGAGCCGGTTAGAATACGCGTAAGATCAAAATGCTTCATGTCATCGCTAAACACATGGCGTAAATCATAGCCCGTTAAAAAGCGATTCAGTTTAGGGAATTTTTCGAGAATAAGCTGACGTTGTGCTTTGCAACGGGATAATACCGTTTGATATATCCGACCAACAGCAGAATCTTCTTTCGCAATAGTTTCAGCTAAAGCGCTGTCCATCGCGCGAGTTTCAAGCAATTCTCCGCCTAGCAAAACGGCTCTGACGCCTAATACATGATCGGAGGTTTTGCCATATACCATAGAGCCTTGCCCTGAAGCATCGGTATTGATCATTCCCCCTAATGTCGCACGATTACTGGTAGACAGTTCTGGCGCAAAAAAGAAACCATAGGGTTTTAAAAACAGATTAAGTTCATCTTTTATCACACCGGCTTCTACCTTTACCCATCGCTGTTCTGGGTTTATCTCAATAATACGTTTCATATAACGAGATAAATCCACCACGATACCCTCGGTTAACGCTTGACCATTAGTGCCGGTTCCGCCACCTCTTGGTGTCAAAGAGAGGGAATGAAAACGAGGCTCATCCACTAAACGTGCTACAATAGTCACATCCGCTGTAGAACGAGGAAAAATAACCGCCTGTGGTAGCAACTGATAAATACTGTTATCTGTTGCCATAGTGAGTCTATCGGCATAAGTGCTCGATATATCACCTGTAAAACCATTTTGTCGGAGTGTATTTAAAAATTCGGTTGTGAGTTCACTGACTTGCGGTGCTTGCGATATACGTGGGATCATTTGTTATAGCTCTTTAATCTAATTTATCCACATTGCTTTATTAAAACTATCTCAATGTATGCCAAGAGGTGCAATAATTTGAATTTGCACTTTCAGACCGATACCTGTTCACCTTATCATACAATTCTGGCAAATTGCGTAGTGACATAAACAACATGATATTTGCCATGTTTATTCATCTGCTTTTAGCATTTTATTCGTGTAGGGATTTAAAATCATGGAAAAACCGCAGATCCATACAGATATACCCAAAATTTTATTCACCGTTCTTTTTATTTCTTTTTTTATTATCGGTAGTTTTTGGATCCTGAATCCTTTTATCGTTGGTTTTATTTGGGCTGGCATGATAGTGGTTGCCACTTGGCCTTTACTCATTATTTTAGAAAAACGAGTAAAATATCGCTGGCTATCAACCATGATCATGATGATTTTAATATTACTGATTTTCGTCATTCCGATTATTTTGTTAATTAGTAGTGTTATTGACAACAGTGCTCCATTGATTGAACTAGCAAAATCACCTTCAGATATTCAACCACCACAACTGCTATGGTTGAAAGAGATCCCCATGGTTGGTAATACGCTCTATGAAACTTGGCACTCTATTCTCGTTTCTGGTGGTAATGCCTTAATGGCGAAGATCCAACCCTATATTGGACAAGCAGCAAATTGGTTCTTTGCACAAGCCTTAAATATTGGCCGTTTTGCGCTTCACTTAGTTGTCATGTTACTTTTTTCAGGATTACTCTTTTTACAAGGTGAAAATGTTGTTGCTTGGTTACGCCATTTTGCTGTGCGTCTTGCCGGACAACGGGGTGATGCAGCCATTTTATTAGCCTCCATGTCAATTCGCGCAGTGGCGCTGGGTGTGGTGTTAACTGCGCTGATCCAAGCCGTTATTGGTGGTATTGGCTTAGGTATTTCGGGTGTGCCTTATGCCACAGTGTTAACGGTATTGATGTTTATTTGCTGCCTTGCGCAATTAGGACCTTTGTTCGTTCTGGTTCCTTCTATTTTATGGCTATTTTGGACCGGTGATACTACATGGGGTATCGTCATGATCATTTGGGGTGGGATTGTGGCGACGATGGATGGTGTACTACGTCCATTCCTCATCAAAATGGGAGCTGACCTACCTATGGTACTGATTTTGACCGGTGTTATCGGTGGTATTTTAACACTCGGTATGATTGGTCTGTTTATTGGCCCTGTTGTATTAGCCGTAGCACACAGTTTATTGAATGCGTGGATCAATGAAGTTCCTAAACCCGATCCAGATTTAACAGAAACTGTAGAATTTATGAATAAAAACTTTATAGAAAAAGAGTAAATAATATAAAAGCATGTAAGTATCAACACTTACATGCTTTATAAGTATTACTTAAAACTTTAATAAAGATTATCAATTTATGAGTATTTTATTATTTTTATATCTTGAAATTTACAATTTGAAACAATTCTTATTTTTTTAAACCTGTTTGCTACCAGCGAGTTATATTCACTTCTTAATATCCTAATATTTTTTTGATTGAGATAATTCTTAGAGAATAATTAACTCATTTCTCTTAATATAAATCTCATCGAAACGAATGTTTCATTTAATTAATGGTTTTGCCTATTTTATTAATAGATTAAAAGGCGAGACCAAAGTATATAAAATATTGCTGTGTGTAGTCTTTGCCTGTCAGCCCATGATAGGCTTTTTTTTTATCTATTATTTATAAATAGTATAAAAAAAGCTCACATTATTTTGTGAGCTTTTAATTATTCAATAATAATATAATTATTGTTGTGCTAATTTCACCCAGGTTTTAATAACGGTATCTGGGTTTAAAGATAAGCTATCAATACCCTCTTCCATTAACCATTGTGCAAAATCTTCATGGTCAGAAGGGCCCTGTCCGCAGATCCCGACATATTTACCTTGACGTTTCGCTGATTGAATTGCCATAGATAATAGCGCTTTTACCGCATCATTACGTTCATCAAACAGTGATGAGACGACACCAGAATCACGATCTAAGCCCAATGTTAACTGAGTCATATCATTAGAGCCGATAGAGAAACCATCAAAATGAGCCAAGAATTGATCGGCTAATAAAGCATTGGATGGAATTTCACACATCATAATCACTTTTAAGCCATTCTCACCACGTTTTAAACCATTACGTGCTAACTCATCTATCACTTCTTCTGCTTGGCGCACCGTACGTACAAATGGGATCATCACTTCCACGTTAGTTAATCCCATCTCATTACGCACACGTTTCACTGCTTCACACTCGAGTGCAAAACAACGACGGAAATCATCCGATACGTAACGACCCGCACCACGGAAACCTAACATAGGGTTTTCTTCATCAGGCTCATAGCGATCGCCACCGACTAAGTTTGCATACTCATTTGATTTAAAATCAGACAAGCGAACAATGACACGTTTTGGCCAGAATGCTGCAGCGAGTGTTGCGATACCTTCGGTTAATTTACCAATATAATATTCAACAGGTGATGCATAACCCGCCATCATTTCATCAATTTCAGCTTTTAGTGCATCTGTTTGATCTTCGTATTCGAGTAAAGCGCGAGGATGCACACCAATCATACGGTTGATAATAAACTCTAAACGCGCAAGGCCTACCCCATCATTTGGTAACCCAGCAAAGTCAAAGGCGCGATCAGGATTACCGACGTTCATCATGATTTTTAAGCCAAGTTCTGGCATGTTATCGATTGCGGAGCTTTGAATAGAAAAATCGAGTTTCCCATCATAAACAAATCCGGTATCCCCTTCAGCACAAGAGACGGTGACCACTTGCCCTTCGCTAATACACTCCGTCGCATCGCCACAACCTACCACTGCTGGAATACCTAATTCACGAGCAATAATTGCCGCATGACATGTTCTTCCACCACGATTAGTCACAATCGCAGAGGCTTTTTTCATGATAGGCTCCCAATCAGGATCTGTCATATCGGTGACCAACACATCACCCGCCTCTATTCTATCCATCTCACTTAAGTTATGGATAACCTTAACCGTACCACTACCAATACGATGACCAATTGCACGACCTTCTACAATCACAGTGCCTGTTTCATTTAACTGATAGCGTTCCATAACTTGTTGGTTAGAACGAACTGTTTCTGGACGCGCTTGAACAATATATAGACGACCATTATGACCATCTTTAGCCCACTCGATATCCATTGGACGTCCATAATGTTGTTCAATCAATACCGCTTGTTTTGCTAGCTCTTGCACTTCATCATCAGTTAAAGAGAAACGATTGCGCAATGCTTCTGGCGTATCTTCAATACGGACTTGTTTACCATGCTCAATGCTATCGGCATAAACCATTTGGATCTTTTTAGAGCCTAGGTTACGGCGCACAATTGCCGGTAAACCTTTCGCCAAAGTTGGTTTATGAACATAGAATTCATCTGGGTTAACCGCCCCCTGAACCACCATTTCCCCTAAACCATAAGCAGAGGTAATAAAGACTACTTGATCAAAGCCTGATTCAGTATCAATAGTAAACATCACCCCTGATGAAGCTAAATCAGAGCGAACCATACGTTGGACACCTGCAGATAAAGCAACACCGCGGTGATCGTAGCCTTGGTGAACACGATAAGAGATTGCGCGATCATTAAACAGTGAAGCAAACACATGTTTAATCGCAACTAAAATTGCATCGATACCTTGAACGTTTAAAAATGTCTCTTGTTGGCCGGCAAAAGAAGCATCAGGCATATCTTCAGCGGTTGCTGATGATCGTACTGCAAATGAGGCTTCAGATTCACCTTCACTTAAGGTCTGATAAGCATCACGAATATCTTTCTCAAACTGAGGGGTAAAAGGTGTATCAATCACCCATTGGCGAATTTGGTTACCCGCTTGTGCTAATTGATTAACATCATCAACATCAATACTATCGAGTAGCTCATAAATACGCTGATTAATACCACTTTGTTCCAGAAAATCATTAAACGCTTGCGCTGTGGTGGCAAATCCATTAGGAACAGACACACCCAGTTCCGCAAGATTAGTGATCATTTCACCGAGGGAAGCATTTTTCCCACCAACACGATCAACGTCATTCATACCCAATTGGTTATACCAAAGTACATTGCACGGGGTGAGGCTATTGCTGGACATTGAGAACAATCCTTTTTTAAACAAATGAGAGAGAGAAAAAAAAGAAAAACCCGCTGTCAAAACGACAACATAAATAAGCCTATCACAATGTTATGGAGAATATAGAAAGGTGAATCGATCAACCAGAAAACTTTATTTTTTTATCCTTTATAATCACTAAAAATACTATAGATAATATTGTCTGAATTGCTAATTCAGCTAAAAAAAAGGTGAGAGGAATGATATTAAGTTTGAATTCAATTAACTGTGATAATAATGAACTTGTTGATAGAACTGTTTTTTTTATCTCTGACGGCACCGCTATTACCGCAGAAGTCTTAGGCCATGCGGTACTCTCACAATTCCCATTAAAAATGAAAAGCTATACCTTACCTTTTGTATCTTCTGTAGAAAGAGCGGAAGAAATAAAAAATAAGATTAATGAAATTTATAAAAAAAGTGGCGCCAAGCCTCTGGTTTTCTACTCTATTATTAGTCCTGACGTAAAACGAATAATAAATAGTAGTGAAGGATTCTGTCAGGATATTGTGCAGTCATTAGTTCTCCCCTTAGAAAAAGAAATTGGCGTTCAAGCGCTACCTCAATTAAATAAAACGCACGGTTTAACAGAAAAAAATCTCAGCAAATATGATGCTCGAATTGCTGCTATTGAATACACTTTATCTCATGATGATGGGATCTCTTTACGCAATCTCGACCAAGCGCAAGTGATCTTAATCGGTGTCTCACGCTGCGGTAAAACCCCTACCAGTTTATATTTAGCGATGCAATTTGGCATTCAAGCGGCTAATTACCCTTTTACTGCTGATGATATGGATTTTTTAAAATTGCCTCCTGAATTAAAAGAGTATCAACATAAATTGTTTGGCTTAACCATTGCCCCAGAACGCCTTGCCGCTATCCGTAGCGAACGTCGTGAAAACAGTCGTTATGCATCTATTCGTCAATGTCGTATTGAATTAGCGGAAGTTGAAGCGCTATTTAGGAAAAATAACATTCCTTACCTAAATACGACAAACTACTCTGTTGAAGAAATTTCCACTAAGGTAATTGATTCTATGGGATTAGCCAGAAGAATGCTCTAGAGACAGTAAGTCATTTTTTATTTATTTTTCACCAATAACAGTGTTGAAATTAGCTGAATTTCGTTTATTGTGATCTTAATCACTGGGTAGGCTTACCCTGTATTTTTATTGAGATAAATTATGTTAAAAACAGACGAATTACGGACAAAGGCTTTAGCCAGCCTAGTAACGCCGGAAACGTTAGCTAATGAGTTACCCATCTCACAAGAGATTATCAGTAATATCACTTCTGCCCGTCAACGCATTGAAGCTATTCTCACTGGTGAAGATAAACGACTATTAGTTATTATTGGCCCTTGCTCTATACATGATCCCAAGGCGGCTAAAGAGTACGCAACAAAACTAAATCAACAAAAAGCGCGTTTTCATGACCGTCTAGAAATCGTGATGAGAACCTATTTTGAAAAACCGCGTACCGTTATTGGTTGGAAAGGCCTTATTTCTGATCCTTTCCTTGATAACTCTTGTAATGTTAATGAAGGCATTCGTATCGCAAGGAAACTGCTAATTGAGATCAACGCATTAGGACTCCCCACAGCCACTGAATTTCTTGATATGGTCACGGGGCAATATATTGCAGATTTAATCAGTTGGGGGGCTATCGGGGCAAGAACAACAGAGAGTCAAGTTCACCGTGAAATGGCCTCCGCCCTCTCTTGCCCTGTAGGATTTAAAAATGGCACTGACGGTAATATACGCATTGCGATAGATGCCATTCGTGCCGCTCGTGCTAGTCACACCTTTTTATCACCTGATAAAACGGGACGTATGACAATTTACCAAACCAGCGGGAATCCCTACGGTCATATTATTATGCGTGGCGGTAAAAAGCCTAATTATCATGCCAGTGATGTAGCAGATGCTGTTGATGCACTGAAACAACTTGATTTACCTGAACACTTGGTCATCGATTTTAGCCATGGTAATTGTGAAAAAATTCATCGTCGCCAACTTGAAGTTGCACGCAATGTCGCTCAACAAATTACGGATGGTTCACAAGCTATTGTCGGTGTTATGGCAGAAAGCTTTTTACAAGAGGGATCACAGAAAGTCACAGCAGATAAGGGGCTGACCTATGGACAATCTATCACTGATCCTTGTCTCAGTTGGGAAGATACCGAACAATTACTGGAATTATTAGCTCAAGCGGTTGAAAGTCGATTTAAATAATATCGCCAAAAAGGAGAGTGTTACCTCTCCTTTTTAACTTACACAAAAAGTCGTTATCCATCTTCATTAAGATTAAGCTTTATCTTCTCCCACGCTAATCAACTGTATGATTTTTATTCTAACACCCTATTTTTGTTGTTCTTTTGTTACTAATCATCTTAAATTTAGACGTTTACGTTAAAAAAAGCTTGTCTAAAATATTCTGATAACGATAATGATTATCATAATCATAACCTCTATCAGTATTGCTATTGAAATGAATAAAAATGTTCATAATTTAAACGATTCATCGATAACACGTGAAACAAGCTCCCCAGTCATTCAATCTATAAATAGCATAGAATTACTGGGTAAATCGGGCGTGGTTTATATTCAACATAACGGAGAGTTGTATCAGTTACGCCAAACAAAAACAGGAAAACTTATCCTAACAAAATAATTATTTAATCCCTTTTCGCAAGCCACCTATTTTGCTAGGCAGCCAGCTAATTCACTCCATATACAAGGACTTTTATGGATATTAATGGTATGTCTATGCTGAAAAGAAATTTCAAATACTCCACATTAGCTACAGCAATTTGTCTGTTATACGCGCCGACTACTTTTGCTCATATTGAAAAAGTAGAGACAGATACATTGACTGTTATTGGGCAACAAGACAATCAAATAACGGATTTTCAATCTGTCGTCGATACCCGTTCAGCACAAGCTCAAACCGCATCTACCACGGGGCAATTGTTAAAACAAGTCCCGGGGATCACCGTATCAGGAACGGGGATCGCCAATGGTGGCAATATTATGATGCGTGGTTACGATCAAAGAGGTGTCAAAATCTTTGTGGATGGTATTCATCAACCTATTGATAATACTATGAACAAGCTTGGTGGCCTTTTTATTGAACCCTCTCTTATTTCGCGCGTTAAAGTCAAACATGGTGGCTCTTCGGTTAAACATGGAAGTGGCGCGCTAGGTGGCGTTGTTTCGTTCTCAACTCTCCATCCAAATGAATTATTAGACGCCAATAAAAACCTTGGTGCTAAATTATTTAGCTCATTCTCTTCTGCGGATAAACATTTTTCTTATGGTGGTGTGATCGCAGGTAGACATCAGTTAGTGGAAGGGTTATTGGCTTATAGCCAAAGAGAGCGTGGCCCGATACGTATTGCTGATGACTCAATATTAAATAACCACGAACGTATCAAAAATTATTTTGCAAAAGCCTATGTTTACCCTACAGAGGAACAAACCGTTATTTTTTCTGCCCGTCAATATAATAATGCAGGAGAGCAAAGAGAAGTTTTAAATCGAATGGGAGGGTTTGGAAAAAGAGACAGTAATAATATGTATCGAGCCACCAAACAAAATGATATCTCACTCACCTATCATTTAAATCCAAATAATTATGATTGGCTCGATCTGAGCACTCAACTTTATTATTCTCAGTTTAAAATTGCGCATACGTTTCTGACGGATACACGCAAAGAAATATATCCAGACATAGAAAGTGTGCTAGGTAATTCTGAAAAACGTACCCAATATACCTATGGTATGAAAGTAGAAAACGCCTTTAATTTAAATTACTTTCAAGATAGGTTGACTCAATCTGTGATTATCGGCATTGATGCTGAAAAACAGAAGATGGTATCGAATAATAAGGCTAAAAATTTCCCTTTATCACATATGGATAATGCCTCAGGTTGGGTTCATAGCACGTTCAATACCCCTCTATTACCCATTACTTTAATTGCGGGTCTTCGTTACAACTATTATCAAAATGTCCCTGATAACAGTAAAACTTTAGATTACTACAAAGACTTAAATAAAAAAGGAGACATGACCTCCGCCGACAAATATCAAGAAACATATCAAAATATTTCTAAAAATATTGCGTTACGTCTCACACTGACCAAATGGTTACAGATCTATTCTTCTTATTCTGTTGCCTTTAGGGCGCCGACTTTAAGCGAAATGTATAATGACTCAGTACATTTCACTATAATTTCCCCTTTTAATAAGAAAAGCTATGATGCTCGTTGGGTTCCAAATTCCACATTAGAACCAGAGACGAATAGAACATGGGAACATGGTATCAATTTACAAAAAAATGCGTTGCTTTTTACCAATGACCAGATAAACATTAAAGCTTCATATTACAGCACTGAATCAATTGACCACATTACTTATCAACAGTGGTATCATAGTCGTAAGCCTATCCAATTAAAAAATAGTCATATTGCGTTATCTCCCATTAAAGATGCTCGTGAACCTTTATTATTTCAATCAGTTAACTTGCCTAAAGCGCTTATTCACGGCTTTGATTTAAGATTGCTATATTCTCATCCATACATCGCTATGGGGGTAAATTACAATCAAACTAAAACCTTGGAACTGTCGTCTCTAGAGACTATTTCAATGGTGCGCCCTGAAACATTAACCGCTTTTATAAATGTACCCATTATCAAAACACCATTTTCTGTTGCTTGGTCAGGAAAGTTTGCCGGTCCAACGGCCAAAAAAGGCACACATAAATACCCTGGTTCAGAGGAAGTGACTACTCGATTAAAAGAAGATCTTCAGCAATACCCTGGCTATGGTGTGCATAGTTTTGCAGTCAACTATCAATCCAATAATAAAGATATACAAGCCTCATTGGTACTCGATAATGCATTCAACAAAGTGTATTACTCAACGGTAGGTGTGCCTCAAGAAGCTAGAAATATCAAAATGTCTGTCAGTTATCGCTGGTAAACAATAAAAAGAGCAATGATTTTTATCATAACGGGCTGTTGAGTTTAGCAGCCCATTTTAATAACGGAGATCGACCTGTATGTCTCAATCATCGCGATGCATAAAGGTGAGTGTTTTAGTTGTTGCAACAGCGATTAGCAGTGCATTCGCTGAAAATAAAAATCAAATCTATGGAGAAAAAAATAGCGGGGAGAGAAACACACAAATAATAACGGTTTATGCAACAGGTAACGAGCGAGATAGCTTTACATTACCAATGATGTCGACCGTCATAAAAAATAACAGTGCTTTGACAGAAACGGCTGGAAGTGCCACGGAGTTGTTGCGTCATATACCGGGCATTTCAATATCAGGAGCTGGCCGCACAAACGGTGAAACTATTAGTATGCGTGGCTACAGTAGTAACGGTGTTTTGACACTAGTAGATGGCATACGCCAAGGTACTGATACAGGTCATATTGACAGTATTTTTGTCGATCCTCTACTCATTAAACAAGTTGAAGTGGTTCGTGGCCCTTCAGCACTTTTATATGGAAGCGGCGCCCTCGGTGGGGTTGTGGCATATGATACCGTTGATGCCAGCGACTTGCTTGCAAAAAATGAACATGGTGGTGTGCGTGTTACCGCCCTTGGTAATACGGCACAACAGAGTCAAGGATTTGGCATTACCGCTTTTGGTCAACAAGACAATTTCGATGGATTACTCGCCCTCTCCGCTCGTGATAAAGGTACAACTCGCTATGGAGGCGGTTATCGTGCGCAAAACGATGAAACAATCATTAACTTATTATCTAAAGGACGTTGGTTTATTGATGATAGCAATACGTTAAGTGGCCAATTACGCTATTATCATAACAACGCACAACAGCCTAAGGATCCACAACTCGCCAATAACCCAACACCGGCTAATGTAGCGACAAATCGTACTACAACACAAAAAGATGCACAGTTAACCTATCAATATCATCCTAGTGATATGTCATGGATTAACCTAAAAACACAAGCCTATTACAGCGAGGTAGATATTAATGCGAAAACACAACAAAAAGGATTTGAAGGTAGAGAGCAAAAAACCTATGGCATTAAACTTGAAAATCGCACTCAATTAGCCACCTACCCCTTTGCTGCTCACGCTTTAACTTATGGCGGTGAGATCTATAAGCAAAAGCAATCACCCAGTGCAAATGCCGAAAGCTTCCCTAAAGCAGATATTCGTTTTATGTCAGGCTGGTTACAAGATGAAATGACTTTACGTGATGTACCCATTTCATTCATCATCGGTACAAGGTTTGATAAATATAGCAGTCAAAATGATCGTTATGATGACATCAGCGCTGATAAATGGTCATCAAAAGGAGCCGTTAGTATTACACCCACAGATTGGTTAATGCTTTATACCTCTTATGCTCAAGCTTTTAGAGCACCAACAATTGGCGAGATGTATAACGATGCTAAACATTTTGATGCCCCATTCCCCGGAGCACCAACCAATTACTGGCGCCCTAACCCTAATTTAAAGCCCGAAACCAATTCAACAACTGAATACGGGTTCGGTTTTCAATTCGACGACTTATTATCTAATAATGATAATCTGAAAATTAAAGCTGCCCATTTCAATACGCGTGCAAAAGATTATATTGATACAGATGTCGCTATTTTTCAGGGATATACACAATCGACGAATATTCCAAGAGCAACTATTTGGGGTTGGGATATCGAGATGAATTATCAATCGAAGTTCTTTAGTTGGGATTTGGCTTATAACCATACAAAAGGAAAAGATAATGCCAGTAATGCCTCTATTGCCTCTATTGAGCCAGATACATTAACCAGTCGCCTCGATATTCCCGTACCCAATAGTGATTTTTCCGTAGGTTGGGTGGGACAATTTACTAAAAAAACAGATTTTACAAAACATGATCGCTTTAATCGCCCGACCAATCGCCAACAAGCGGGTTATGGTGTCAATGATTTCTACCTCCGTTATGAAGGTAGTGCTTCATTAACAGGGCTAACAACCTCACTGGTACTGGGTAATGCATTTGATAAAAAATACTACTCTTCTGCGGGTATTCCTCAAGAGGGGCGCAATGCAAAAGTACTGGTGAGTTATCAATGGTAATTAACAATAAAATAAACGAAACAATAGGAGTTTCCGTGACTAAACCTCTTTATGAGAGCTACCTGCAAGCAAAAAATGAAAAAAAAGCATCTTATGCGCGTGATTTAGCAACTTACCTTAATGTAAGTGAAGCTGAGCTTACTCACGCGCGTGTTGGGCACGATGCTAAACGCTTACATGGTGATGTTCGTGATATTTTAACCGCTCTCGCAACCGTAGGCGAAGTGAAAGCCATTACTCGTAATGAAATTGCGGTTCATGAACATCTTGGTGAATATACCAATGCTCGTTTTAACGATCATGCAGGATTGATCTTAAACCCTCGAGCCCTCGATTTACGCTTTTTCTTCTCTCATTGGGCAAGTATCTTTGCATTAACCGAAGAGACGGCTCGTGGCATTCGTCATAGTATTCAATTCTTTGATCTTCATGGTGATTCTCTCCATAAAGTGTATACCACTGATAATACTAATATGGATGCATGGAATACCTTAATCGATACTTATTTATCACCAGAAAATCCCGTATTAGAGATTACCCCCGCTAAATCTTTTACTGATGCACCGGTAACAACGGCATTAGCACAACAGTTAGAACAGCAATGGCGCTCGATGACTGACGTTCATCAATTCTTTAAAATCCTGCAAGAAAATAATCTCAGTCGCCAGCAAGCGTTCAAAGCGGTCAGTGATGATTTAGCTTATCAAGTAGATAATAGTGCCTTAAAAACATTATTAGCACTGGCGAAAGAAGTACAAAATGAAATTATGATTTTCGTGGGTAATCGAGGCTGTGTACAGATCTTTACCGGTAAAATTGATCGTTTAGTACCTCATCAATTTGAAAATAGTGAACAAGCATGGATTAACATTTTTAATCCTGCATTTACACTGCATTTAATTGAGAGCGAAATTGTGGAAAGCTGGATCACTCGTAAGCCAACCCAAGATGGTTTTGTCACAAGTCTTGAACTATTTGATAGCAAAGGTCAACAGATTGCTCAGCTCTATGGACAACGCACTGAGGGAACAAAAGAACAACAACAATGGCGTGAGCAACTCAACGCTCTTGCTAAAATAGCTTAATAGAAGGATAGCTCAATGAAAAAATGGCTTCTTTTGATCCTGTGTAGTTTGATGACATTCACCAGCCTCGCTAAACAACGTATTGTCACTATTGGTGGTGATATTACTGAAATTGTTTTTGCATTAGGTGCAGGTGATCAGGTCATTGCTAGAGATAGTACGAGTTTAGTACCAGAGCAAGTTAAATCATTACCCGATGTGGGTTATATGCGCATGCTCAATCCTGAAGGTATTCTTTCGGTTAAACCGACGCTGATTATTGCTAGCGAATTAGCTCGCCCTTCTTTTGCATTACGTCGTATCGAAAAAGCAGGTGTACCTGTTGAAACTATTACGGGTACACGTTCATTAGAAGCCATTAATGAAAAAATCGATGCCATTGCAACCCTCTTACAAAAAGAAACAGAGAGTCAGCAATTAAAAGAAAAGCTCACTCAATCTATTAATCAAATTGCCACGACGCCTATTGATAAAAAAATTATTTATATCATGAGCCATGGTGGTGTTGCCCCTATGGCTGCCGGTCAAAATACTGCTGCGGATACTATTATCACACTGGTAGGCGGAAAAAATGCTATGCAAGGTTTTAGTAGTTACCGCTTACTGTCACAAGAAGGGGTTATTGCCAGCCAGCCTGATATTTTGTTGGTCACTAAAGAGGGAATAAAAGGTATTGGAGGTATCGAAAAACTGTGGGACTTGCCCGGCATAAAGTACACCCCCGCAGGTAAAAATAAGCGCTATATCGTTGTTGATGATATGGGTTTATTAGGCTTTACCTTATCAACCCCTAAAGTTATGCAACAAATTCGTCAAGCATTGGAGCAATAATGTCTCGTTTTCGCTCACCGTGGATGAGTATTGCCATTTTACTCATCTTATTTACCATCATTACGCTTATTTCTGTTAATAGTGGCCCGCTAGCACTCTCATTTAGTACTTTATGGGATCGCTCTTTTGATGATATAGAGTGGCAAATTTGGCTTGATATTCGTTTACCTCGAGTACTATTAGCTATTCTCGTCGGTGGCGCTTTAGCCATATCAGGCACCATCATGCAAGGACTATTTAGAAACTCACTTGCCGATCCTGGATTACTGGGTATTAGCAGTGGTGCTGCGCTAATGGTCGCTATTGTGATTATTTTACCCTTCTCTTTTTTATCCGTATTTTCTTTCTACAGTCATATTATTGCCGCCTTTATTGGCGGCTTAATAGTGGCAATGATTATTTTTTCATTGCATCAATTAAGTGATGGTAACTTGGCAAGATTGCTCCTAGCGGGAATTGCCATTAATGCACTTTGTATGTCTTTTATTGGTGTATTGAGCTATATCAGCACAGATCAGCAACTGCGCCAATTTTCACTATGGATGATGGGCTCTTTAAGTAAAATAGACTGGAACACCTTGGCGATTGCAACTCTCGTGATTATTCCCATTAGTGCATTAGCCTGTTGGCAAGGTCATAAACTTAACCTATTACAACTCGGTGATGAAGAAGCACATTATTTAGGGTTAAATGTAAGAAAAACAAAATTTATTTTACTATTACTCAGTGCCATTTTAATCGGTTGTGCCGTTGCATTAAGTGGTGTTATTGGGTTTGTTGGTCTTGTGGTGCCCCACCTTATTCGTATGCGATTAGGCAGTAACCATATTTGGTTATTACCGGCCACCCTATTAGGGGGAGCAATACTCTTATTAGCCGCAGATACCCTGTCAAGAACCTTGGTATCCCCTGCGGAAATTCCTGTAGGACTTATTACCGGACTTCTTGGTGGACCTTATTTTCTTTGGCTTATTTTACGACAACCAGCAGGACGCATGTCATGATGGAAAATCAACACACTCCATTATTATATGGCAATAACTTGAGCTATAAAATCGGCAATAAAACTATTCTTGAGGATGTTTCTATTGCACTTAATACCGGTGAGCTTGTCACAATCATTGGTCCGAATGGTGCTGGGAAATCATCATTATTACGTTTATTGACCGGCTATACTCCCCCGACACAAGGAGAATGTTTTTTTAAAGGGAAAACTTACTCACAGTGGAATAGTCAATTATTAGCGCAAAACCGTGCTGTTATGCGACAAAACAGCCAGCTATCATTCTCTTTTTCTGTAGAAGAAGTCGTCGCTATGGGAAGAGCACCACATGGGCAAAAACATAAACAAATCGCAATAGAAACCGCGCTATTACAAACCAATTGTTTAAAGCTTAAAACAAGAGATTACCGTCAATTATCAGGTGGAGAGCAACAAAGAGTGCAACTTGCTAGAGTGCTTGCTCAACTTTGGCAACCGACACCTGAGAATGTTGCGCTATTTCTTGATGAACCCACATCGGCACTTGACCTCTACCACCAGCAACAAAGTTTGCGTTTATTAAAACAACTGGTCAAAACGCAAAATTTGATGGTGTGTTGTGTTCTGCACGATCTCAACCTCGCCTCCCTTTATGCTGATCGTATTTTATTACTGCATCAGGGAAAATTAGTTTGCGAAGGTACACCTCAAGATGTACTCACCGCTGAGAATATTGAAAAATGGTATGGCGCCGAGGTCAGTGTTAATACTCATCCTGAGTTATCTCAACCTCAAGTTTTTTTACGCCCATAAATAATAAAAGAGAAAGGACTGAGCCCTGTTGAATACAGAGCTCAGTCCTTAAAAGACGCTTAATAACATAATTTCTATTGGATGATTATTACCTTCACCAAATAGAGTATTACTGCAATGGTAAAGCAAAACTCACTTTTACCGTCTCCATGGGTACTTCTGTTTTTATGCTTTGAATGCTAGGAATTTGTGTTAAATAATCAGCGTGAAAACGGCGATAAGTGGCGAGATCTTTTGTCACAATGCGAATAAGTGCATCACATTCTCCCGCCATTAGATGGCATTCAACCACTTCGGGTAATACTTTTATCGCCTTTACAAATTCTTCAATAGTTTCAGCATCTTGTGCTCTGAACCAAATTCGCGCAAATAAAGATAATCCTGCATCAACTTTACTACCATCTAATACGGCAACATAACGCGTGATCACACCTGACTCTTCAAGTAAACGTACACGACGTAAACAAGGAGATGGTGAGAGTCCCACTTCTTTTGCCAGTTCGATGTTTTGAATTTTGCCATCGCGCTGTAACACTTGCAAAATATGCTTGTCTATCTTATCCAATTTTATTGACATCAAAGATTAACCTTAGTTCTATTTGTGGAATTTTATTGCCAATTAATTATTTTTGTTAGCAACAAAGCAACCCGATTTTTACGAAAATATCATATAATTTTTCAGCTAAATTGCACAGCAAAAACGATATTTTCTTCAATTGCTCAATCAGGTGAAAAAGATGGAATTTAACACTTTGTTATTCTTTGCCCTTACAGTACTGCCTTTAATTTGCACACCTGGCCCCGATATTCTTTTTATCTCCTCACAAGGATTAGCGGGAGGAATAAAATCAGCGTGGTTTGCCAATATCGGTGTCATTTCAGGTTATATCACACATGCTATTCTTAGTGCTTTGGGTCTTGCAACGATAATGGCAACCTATCCCATTTTCTTTTATCTACTAAAGTGGCTAGGTGTGATTTATATTACCTACTTAGCAATCAAAATGCTGATATCTGCATGCCAAAAAGGCCAACTCGCACTAAATGCAGATAAAAAAACACATCTCTTTCGCAAGGGCTTTTTAACGAGTTTTCTTAATCCGAAAGGCTTACTCGTCTATCTGGCTATTTTACCAAATTTTATCAATAACCAGAATGATATCGCTATGCAATCTCTGCTTTTATCTGGGATATTTATCACTATTTGTCTATTTATCTATGGCTTTTTAGGTACGATTTTCGCTTATATTGGTTTAAAAGGCGGATTAAGTGATAAAGGACGCCGTTATAATGATGGCATTGCCGGCAGTTTACTTACCTTTGCAGCCGTTAATTTAGCCCTTAATTAGAGGGCTAGCATCACTTTATAGTGATATTTGCTCAATGCCGTGCAATATGACCATTTAACTGATGAATACGTACGCTAATGTGCTATTTACGACGTAATTTTCGACACCCTTCACCAATAATTTGCATTCCTTTTTCAGTCTGACCATTCCATTGAAAAGAAGAGTTTAAACGAAAAGCATGATTAAACTGTGAACTGGTCGAAAACATAGCACCTGGTGCAATACTCACCCCTCTTTCGAGAGCAAAATGGTACAATGTATTAGCATCAAAAGTTGGCTCGAATTCTAACCATAGGAAATAGCCTCCGACAGGAATATTCACTTTAACATCTTTAGGCAAATGCGTTTGTATGGCCTGTAACATACGATAACGTCTCTGCTCTAATAATAATCTTAAGCGACGTAGGTGCCCGTCATACCCCCCTTGTGATAAATAGTCAGCGATAGCTTGTTGTGTTGGCATACTCGCTGATACAGTACTCATCATTTGTAACTGCTGTATTTTAGTCGCATGTTTTCCGGCTGCGACCCACCCGACTCGAAATCCTGGCGCTAAACATTTAGAAAAAGAAGCGCAGTGCAATACGCTATTGGATTTATCAAAGCCTTTCACAGGCATTGGCGCTTTTGGACTATTATACAGTTCACCATAGACATCATCTTCAATTAAGGTTATCTGTTTTGCCGCTAAAATTTCCACTAGTCTGATTTTATTTTCATCAGGCATAGTGCCACCTAATGGATTTTGGCAATGACTCATCAACCAACACGCTTTAATGTCGTATTGTTCTACCACCTTTTCTAACTCATCTAAACAAATGCCTGTCACCGGATCGGTTTTGATGGCAATCGCTTTTAATCGTAAACGCTTTATCGCCTGTAATGCGCCATAAAAAGCAGGAGATTCTATGACAACCCAATCTCCTGGCTCAGTAACAGCTTGTAAACTAAAACTTAATGATTCCATCGCACCTGCGGTGATCACAATATCGTCAGGCGATACATGAATACCTTGCAGTGCATAGCGTTGGGCTATATTACGACGTAGTTTTTCATTACCAGGAGGTAAATTAATCACTGAACTTTGAGGGGCTAAATGTCTAGCGGCAGAGGCTAATGCTCGGCTTAATTTAGGTTGAATGAATAAACTGGGATCTGGAAAGGCGGAACCGAACGGAATGATATTGGGATCTTTACAGGCTTGAAGAACATTGAATATAGAGGCGCTTATCTCAACATTTTCACTCATATGTAGCCCTTTGCTGGCAGTTACTTGAGCAAAACCTGTATTGCGATGTGCAACATAATAACCTGATTGCGGACGAGCGGTGATCCACCCTTGACTTTCTAACAGTTGATAAGATTGTAAAACGGTCATTAAACTTAAACCTGATTGTTTAACCGTATCCCGTAATGAGGGTAAACGATCGCCTGATTGCCAAATATTATCTTCAATTTGTTGGCGTATCTGTGCCGCAAGCTGCTCATATCGAGTCATATTTACCTATTCACCCTCAAACTGTTATAGTCGTTTTTAAACTTATTGTCACTATTATAGTTTACTGTCATATGGTCTACTTATCCACACGATTTACCTGCTATTTACAGATCAGCGCGATTTGTATATCAAAATAATGAGGTTGTTTATGTTTGGGTTAAGTGCCTTTGATTTGGCGCGTATCCAATTTGCGTTTACCGTTTCTTTCCATATTATCTTCCCCGCAATTACTATAGGGCTAGCCAGCTTCTTAGCTGTCTTGGAAGGCTTATGGCTAAAAACTCGCAATAAGGATTATTTAGCGCTATTCCATTTTTGGTCAAAAATATTCGCTGTTAACTTTGCTATGGGCGTCGTCTCTGGTCTCGTTATGGCATATCAGTTCGGTACTAATTGGAGCTTTTTCTCCGATTTTGCCGGCTCTATCACCGGCCCTTTATTGACTTATGAAGTACTTACAGCATTCTTCTTAGAAGCTGGATTTCTAGGTGTGATGTTATTTGGCTGGAACAAAGTAGGTGAAAAATTACACTTTTTCGCCACTTGCATGGTGGCATTGGGTACATTAATGTCAACATTTTGGATTTTAGCCTCCAACAGTTGGATGCAAACACCACAGGGATTCGAAATCGTCAACAATCAAGTAGTTCCCGTTGATTGGCTAGCGGTTATTTTTAATCCTTCCTTCCCTTATCGTCTTGCTCATATGGGCGTTGCTGCATTTCTTGCTTCGGCATTCTTTATTGCCGCCTCGGCTTCATGGCATTTATTAAAAGGCAACAAGACATCTGCAATGAAGAAGATGCTCTCGATGTCTATATGGATTATCTTAATCTTAGCGCCTATTCAAGCACTTATTGGTGATATGCATGGTTTAAATACGTTAAAACATCAACCCGCCAAAATTGCCGCGATTGAAGGGCATTGGCAAAATAATCCTGGTGAGGCTACACCGTTAATTCTATTTGGTATACCGGATATGGATGAAGAAAAAACCAAATATGCCCTTCAAATTCCTTATTTAGGTAGCCTGATATTAACTCATAGTTTAGATAAACAAGTACCAGCACTAAAAGAATTTCCTAAAGATGATAGGCCAAATTCACTGATTGTTTTTTGGTCATTTCGTATTATGGTCGGCCTTGGCATGCTGATGATTTTAGTGGGTGTATGGGGCACATGGTTACGTTATAAGAAAAAATTATATCAATCTAACCTCTTCTTGCGATTCACTTTTCTAATGGCACCTTCAGGATTAATTGCCATTTTAGCGGGTTGGTTTACTACAGAAGTAGGTCGACAACCTTGGGTTGTGTATGGGATACAACGAACACGAGATGCGGTATCTGCTCATGGTGAAATGCATATGAGCATTAGCCTACTGATTTTCTTAATCGTTTATGGATCTGTATTCGGAATTGGATATGCCTATATGTTAAAACTTATCCGCAAAGGTGCGCCGGAGGTTCAAGATGGGAATTGATTTACCCGTTATTTGGTTCATCATCATCGTATTTAGCACATTAATGTATATTGTGATGGATGGTTTCGATCTCGGCATTGGCATGCTCTATCCTTTTATAAAAGAGAGAGAAGATCGCGATTTAATGATGAATACTGTCGCCCCGGTATGGGACGGCAATGAAACATGGCTAGTTTTAGGTGGTGCGGCGCTATTTGGTGCGTTTCCTTTAGCGTATTCAGTGATCCTTGATGCTTTAGCCATGCCTTTAACTATCATGCTAGTTGCGCTTATTTTCAGGGGCGTTGCTTTTGAATTTCGCTTTAAAGCCGATGACACTCATAAAGTTTTTTGGGATAACGCCTTTATTGTCGGCTCTCTATTAACCACCTTTATGCAAGGTATAGTCGTCGGTAGTATTGTTCAAGGTTTACCCATTATTGACCGTACTTTTGCAGGAAGCTATTTTGATTGGCTATCACCCTTTGCCCTGTTTTGTGGCTTTGGTCTAGTCATTGCCTACTCACTGTTAGGGTGTGGCTGGCTCATTATGAAAACTCAAGGCCATTTACAACAGAGTTTGTATAAAGTGATCTTGCCATTAACGTTCGTTATGCTAGCAGTGATAGCCATAGTCAGTTTATGGACACCATTAGCACAACCGGCGATTGCTGAACGTTGGTTTTCACTACCCAATATTTTCTTTTTCTTACCTGTACCACTGCTAGTGTTATATAGCGCTTGGTTGATTATTCGCGCAGTAAAGAAAAAAGGTCATTACTTACCTTTCTTTGCTTCTCTAGCGATTATATTTCTTGGTTTTACTGGGCTAGGGATTAGTATCTGGCCAAATATTATACCGCCGGCAATTAGTTTTATCGATGCATCAGCACCACCGGAAAGCCAAGGTTTTATGCTCGTTGGTGCGCTATTTATCATTCCCATTATTCTCGTTTATACATTCTGGAGTTATTACGTATTCAGAGGAAAAACCAATTATGAAGAAGGCTATCACTGATCCGAACCCTGAAACAAAACCCTCATTACTGAAAAAATGGGGTTGGTTAATTACCATTTGGTTTTGTAGTGTTTTAGCGCTATTTGCCGTTTCTTCGCTATTTCGTTTTTTAATGACGGCAGCGGGAATGAAAGTAAAGTAAAAAATCAATCAGGTAATATAAAAATAAAGCGGGATAAATTCCCGCTTTATTTTAGTTAAAAAAATTCCTCTTTTTAACTCGCGTTACTGTTAGTGACTCTCCCCTCATAAAAATACAATCGCTTTAATTTGTTGATTTTTATTTTCTTTATTTACATCTTATTTGAACTACATCACGCTTCGACAAGTCAATCTTATTCATGGCTTTACTAAATTAGTGTTAATAGTGATAATGACTATCATTATTGATTGTAAATGATAATATATAACAAGTAATAAATAGCTTAGATGGGTTGGATAAACGTGAGTAATCAAGACAGCACACAACAAAAGAATATTTATCGTCCTGCACCGCCTCGTTTGGTGCAAGTAAAACGTATAGTAGATATCACGCCGGGCATGCGCTCTATTACCTTTACTAGCGATGACTTGGACAATTATCCAAGTCACACAGGTGGTGCCCATTTAAAAATATTTTTACCTGTAGAAGGCCAAACTAAACCAACAATTCCAACACTCACTGACAAAGGCCCTAGTTGGCCCGAAAACCAACCAAGAGCGATAGTACGAACTTACAGTGTGCGAGCTATTCGTCCTGAATTAAAAGAGCTTGATATTGAATTTGCGGTTCATGACGATGCAGGGCCGGCCATTAATTTTGCTTTAAATGCCAAGGTAGGTGATTATATTGGCATTACTAATCCTGGAGGCCCTGATCCCCTATTGGCTCCCGCCTCTCATTACTATATGGCAGCCGATCCCAGCTCATTACCCGCTTTAATGGCATTAATTGAAACAATGTCACCCGATGTACAGGGTAAAGCGGTGATCCGCATAGAAAATGAATCAGATCGCCAAATCATTGATGCTCCTCAGGGGCTAGAAATTGTTTGGCTAGTCGGCTCTGTTGAAACACAAACTCAACCTCTGATTGATGAATTTATCTCTTGGTCGTTACCAAAGGAAGATGTGGCATTTTGGATCGCCGGAGAAGATAAAATTATCCGTGCACTAAGACGTTATATTCGTCGTGATAAAGGCTATGAGCGCGGACAGATTTATGCTATCCCTTATTGGCGTTTTGGCTTTAATGAAGAAGGTTATCATGCAGAGCGTCATCATGTTATGGATAATGAAGATGTAAGCTAAGCGTATTTTAGATAAAACGAGTTGGCTGTACCGGCAGCATATTAAGACCCTCATTTAATATGCTGCCTTTTTATAGGAATGGTAATAGCGAAGAAATCTTTAATATTTAACTTATATAAACAATAATTCACCTAACACAACTCCTGACAAAACAAACAAAAAAACTATCAACTCATCAAAATTAAATAAATAACAGAAATAAAACCCAATTTACACAGTCAATTTAAACAAAAAAATATAAACCATTAAGCCAATCAAAATCTTTCACTAAAATAATATTTAATTATTATTGAAACAGAACAGTAATTTAATTATTATACCGCCGCTTGACGTTACTCTTTATTAGCTAGATATAACATATTGAACTTAATTTATTTATATTTTTAGAGTGAAAAATTCAAAAACAATAGCAAATAATAATTTTATTATCTTCAATTGATTATTAGAATTTGACTGAGTCAAAAAACAATAGAGATTAACCTAAATCTATGTATTTTTACTATTGAATTAAGGATGAAAAATGAATTGGTACTTAGAGGTTATTAAAAATAATTACGCTAATTTTTCAGGTCGTGCGCGTCGAAAAGAATATTGGATGTTTATAGTGGTAAATACCATTATTTTAGCTGTGTTATATGGGATCATGTTCTCTTCTATCGACAGTTATACTGGTGAAATGAGTGGCACAGGCTTTGCTGCTTTGATTATTATCGGTATCTACTCTTTAGCAACTATTATTCCTAATATTGCGGTCACAGTGCGCCGTTTTCATGACCAAGATAGATCTGGTTGGATGGTCTTATTATCATTTATTCCTTTCGTTGGCGGATTGATCCTGTTTATTTTTATGTGCTTATATGGTACTAGAGGTGAAAATAGATTTGGTCTTGATCCTAAAGCCTAATAGCTAATTAATTTCTATCTTAATACAGTGAGTAAACTATTTATATAATTTACTTACTGTGTTGATTCTCCTTTCTCTTACAGTCGCTTCTCTTACCCCCCCTATTAACATAGGATTTTATACCTGATTATTTTAAGTAATATTATCCACATACTATTATGCTCATGTATGCCATATAGTAATTTAAATAACATGAATGTTTTTTATCGGCAGCATATTAATACTCTTATTTAATATGCTGCCTTTTTTATTGCTATGCTAAAGAAATATTTTAATCACTATATGCTGCTAATACATGCTGACATAGACTAGAACGCACACAATCTTCTTCATTAAATTTAATGACACCAACACGATCATTAGCTTGAAAACGACTTAGTGCATCAGCTAATCCTGAGTTTACATTGGCAGGTAAATCGCATTGCGTAATATCACCGTTAACAATCACTGTCACATTTTCTCCCATTCGCGTTAAAAATAATTTCATTTGATTAATGGTGACATTTTGCGCTTCATCCAATATGACAAATGCATTTTCAAAAGTACGTCCTCGCATATAGGCAAATGGGGCTATTTCAACTTTGCCGATTTCAGGCCGTAAACAATATTGTAAAAAAGAGGCACCTAAACGTTTAACTAATACATCATAGACAGGACGAAAATAAGGCGCGAATTTTTCTGCTATATCGCCAGGAAGAAAACCTAAATCTTCATCAGCTTGTAATACAGGCCGAGTAACAATAATTCGCTCTATCTCTTTATTAATAAGGGCATCAGCAGCCATTGCTGCACTTAAAAACGTTTTACCACACCCCGCTTCCCCTGTTGCAAAAACCAAATTTTGATGTTTAATAGCGTTCATATATTGGCGCTGTACTTCATTACGAGGAGAGAGTGTTCGTTGATCACGTTTCTCTCTCGCCATACCAATTGTTTCTAGATCCCCAAATCCTGGTAAAACCATAACATTATCTCGATGGGCGGCATTACGTTGCTCTTTACGTAATGTACGTTTATTTTCTCTACGTAAACGTGTTGCTGCTTTTTGTCTACTCATAATGGTATTTACCTTTGTTAGTCTCAAAAAGTCATCAGAACAATCATTGTTTGACTAGAAAATAAGGTGAGCCTCCCTCAGACTCTATTGCGCTGTAGAAAACAAAAAAGCCGGTCACAAACTTGAGCATTAAACATCAATGCACAGTTGCTACCAGCTTTGTCTTGGTGATTTAAAATTTTGATTGCTTCTGTCATTCATATTCCCCATCATGGAGTTAGAGTGAAAATTAACGAAGCTTTATGACAGTATAATGACAGAACAAAAATTTTTTCAATATTTAAGTCATTAATAACGCGATTAAGTTAACATTTTGCTAACAAAGAGCGCTATTGAGGGGAATAAAATGCGTTTTTTAAAATTACCTTTTATTTATTGGCTGCTACTCAATTGCATCCCATTTATTGGCTTTGAACTACACTCAGGCAATATAAAACCCGGTGTTTTTTTCTATTTAGGTGCCCTAACGATCATCACTTCAGGGATTTGGCTATTTTTCTGCCTTTACTTTTTTATCAAACATAATACATCCCCTAACCCTCACCAGACACCGCGCCAGTTAGTCACCACAGGTCCATATAAAATAAGTAGAAATCCTATGTATCTTGGCTTTCTCGATATTAGTATTGGGCTGTTTTTTATTTTTGGTAACTGGGGATTTTTAGGGGCTGCGCTTGCCTTCTACTTTATTACCGATCGCTATACTATTGTGCAAGAAGAGAAAATATTAAGTGAGCGGTTTCCACAAACGTGGCGACAATATTGCCGCCACGTTCGACGCTGGATATAACAGATCTAGACTAAAGCGCTTTACAGTTATTCGCTAATCGGTAACCCGCTTTAGTTGCTTCATTTTCGGTTTTAAAATATACCGCATTTTTATCTGACATGGTTCTATAACCAGTACAGTGTGAAAAATGATAAATTTTACTATTTAGATTACCTTTGATCTGCCCATCTTGGGAGACTGTGGGCGCTTTAGGCATTTCTATTTTGTCAGTTGTAGGACGATATGTTGCAGTTAATCCTGCACCACTATTTTTATGTCCTAACTGCCACTTCATTTGTCCCGTAACAAAGGGATTATGATGCCCAACAATGTTAGCAATTCGATTATCTCGCTCTCTTTCCCACGGTGTTGGTGGGTAAGCTTTATCCCATGCCATAAAAAGCTGTTGTTGTTGACGTGACATTGAGAGGTTATAACGATCATGTAAGTAGAAATAGACACGTGCAACTTGGCCTTTCACCTCATTACGAGGCTCAAAGGTGCGAGAAGCAAAATCGACCCGACTGCGACACTGGCCATATTGATAAGGCGCTTGAGATGATAATTGACCAAAGCTAAAATTACTGCGATCACCATTCACCTCTCCAATCGAAGGCGCTAGATTATGTAAATCAGCCTCAATTTTGCCAAAAATAGGATCGTTTTTAACACAGTTAGCTCGCCCACCATTTTGCCAGCATTGACGTTGATGACCAAAAACCCAAGCAGGGACGATATGTTCCCATTCAATGCGTGAAGCTCGGGTGGCTTGTGCCCTCACTTGATAACCACAACTGGCTAAATTAACACGTCCCCCCGATTTTCCTACCCACTCCCAATGACAACCACAATACAGCGTACCTTGGTTGTTTTGATTTTGATCATAATAAATGTGTTCTCTGGCTAGCTGTTTTGCTTTAGTGAAATTTTCCGGTGCCTGTGCAGATACATTTAGCGTAATAATAAATAAACCTAACGCTAAAACAATATAGTGTAATATTTTTCTCAAAGTGCTATCTACCTTATACTCTCTTTTATTAAACCTAATAAGATTTATTATTAAATAACCAACTAATAATCTTATTTTTATTTGCGCTTACCATACCTTTTTTATTTATTTGAAGATATCTTTTTAATTCATTTTTTGATGGATTTACTAAAACAATACAAATGAAAAGTGCTAGAAAAAGGCGCTATTCATGTCATTGTGTAAAAACATCTTTGCTATGGTTTAAAGATTGGTATTTTAATGGAATAGATAAAATGAATGAGAATATGCTGAATTTAATGAATGAGCTCGTCGAAATAACCAAAAAGCATGCGAACAATGAAGATGTTAAAGCGCATGCTAATTTAGAATCAGAAAATAAATTAAGAATTCAAATTATTATTTCTGGTAAAAATGAACTGGATATTACATTAAATTCGCTACAACATGCGGTATAAAGCATTTATACACTAGGGCGTTTACGATATAACCACAATCCAGGTAAAGATAGTCCAATAGAAAGAGCACCCACAATAAATGAAGCTTTAAGAAAATTAGTCACTAAAGCTTCAAAAATTTCTTCGCTATAGCCTATTTGAGTTAACTTCACCACTGAGATCATCGCAACATAAGCATTGATCCCAGGAAACATAGGAATAATTGCTGCAACAGTGAAAACTTTTGGATGAGCTAACCACCAGCGTGACCATTGAATACCTATACAACCGACTAGAATAGCGGCACAAAAGCTTGCCCACTCAATATTCATACCACTTATCATTAATACCGTACGAGAGCCATGCCCTATTGCACCTAACAACGCACAATATTTTAATGCACGTAACGGTACATTAAATACCATTGCAAACCCCACCGCAGGTATTGCCGCTAAAATCATATCTTCAATTAGCGTTATAATAATGTTGATTATGCCCAATCTCTTAACTCCCATACTGCCATCGCTAAAATAACTCCTAAGCAGGTAGCAAGTGTTAACATCGTCGCCATCGCCCAGCGTGCGAGTCCTGTATTAACATGACCTTTAAACATATCAGCAACAGCATTAATTAAAGGAAATCCAGGAACTAATAATAGAACGCTCGCGGCCATTGATATAGTGGCAGTAACTTGAAAATAAGGGAGTTTTAGCAATAAACCTGATACTGATGTCGCAACAAATGCCGTAATACAAAAGTTGATTAAAGGATTTACTTGACGATGAGTGAGGAGCTGACGAACCCACATTCCCATTCCTCCCCCCAAAGCAGAGACTAAAAAGCCATCCCAATCACCGCCATTCAATTTGGAAAAACATCCACAAGAAAGTGCAACCATAACAATAATTATCCAACGTGGATAACGTAGTGGTTTGATATGTTCAAAACGTTTCCTTGCTTCATCAATATCCGCGAGATGATGCTCAACTAAAATAACAATGTGCTGAACTTCGGTAACAACATGCATATTGATACCACGATCAACAATTTTTCGTGTTGAGGTTTGGCAATGACCATTAACTATTGTCGTTAATACCACCGCATTGGCTGAAATAGCCGTTTCAACTTGATGAACGCCTAAAGCCAGCCCAAGTCGCGTTGAGAGCTGTTCAACCAACATACTTTCAGCACCATGTTGTAACAACAATAGCGCCGTTTGAATACATAATTTCGTAATTTCACGCTGTTTATCTTGTGAAATGGCATATTCTTCAGCCATTATCTGATTATCCATACTACGCCTTAGTATTTATCAAAAAACGCGCCATAACCAATTGAAAGCTTATCAGTATAGTTCAATCATGACGCTATCGTCTTTCTATACTATTATGAATAATTAAAATATTTAAGGCTGAAAGTAGATCAAAGTTTTCTCTTACTATCATATGATTGTAATAAATATAAAATATAGTGATTATATTTCTCAAATAGTATTGATATTAGTCATCATATGTTGCCAAAGGAAATCAAGATCTTCCGGAATAGGTTGTGAATTAAATAACTGTTTTTTAAGTTCTTTTTCTTTTATATTACCAATATGAGAAATAAGCACAGGATAAACTACATTTTTAAAAAAAATGTTTCCCGTGTATATATTGTTTTAATTGTTGATCTACTGTGCATGCATTTATTTCTTGCTTTTTATCCTTGAGTTTTTCTAATAATTGAGAAGGCTCAAGATATTGATGCCACTTTTGTAAAAATTGTTCAATTTTTACTGTATCATTGCTTGTATTAAGTTCTAATAACGATTCTTTAAATCCCAAACTTCTTAATCCTTCCCATAAAGGATTAATGATTGCCCATACCGCAGCATGATTTCGCCAATTTTCAAGCTGAGTCTCGATATCTTTCCTTAATGTTTCACATCCATTTTCTATGCTATTTTTCTTATTTTCAGGTAATGCAGACCAAATTTCATCAGGAAGAACAAGATAGTTCTCAATACAAAAACGAGGAAGAATGAATAAATTGGGTAATTGTTCTTGTTTTTCCTCAATTTTAGCATTATCCCATTCATCTCTATCGACAATACCAAGCCAATCTTGTTCTTGGGCTAAAATATCCAACACATTTTGTTTCTTGCCCGTGCTAGCAATAACCCAATACTGTTCCCAACTAGGAAACTTTTTTCTTAAAAAAGCGCCAAAAGCTAACTCATCATCACTGCCTTCAACTAATAATACTTTTTTAGTTGAGCTACCTACTTGTTGATCTTTTATTCGATTAATTGTTCCATCAATTTTCGACATTCACCGATCCTTTTAGCAAAGTAAGATCAATACGTGAACCAAATTTTTCATAGCGTTGCCAAACTTCTGTTGAGTGTGACGTTAAAATTAACTGCCCTTTCTTATTAGTCACAATATTTTCGATAGCCGCTAAGAGAGGTGCGATAACAGAAGGATGTAGATGTAGATCAGGTTCATCTATTAATACAATTCCTCCTGGTTTTAGCCAACGTTGGATTGTAAATAACATAATAAGTATTTGATGTTCGCCAGAACTTAACTCATCAAACGTATGTTGCCTTCCATTTGATAAAATAATCTGTTGACGTGTACCTGGAAGAATTTCACTATCAATTCTTTTATCTGAAAAAAAGTAATTTAAACTCTTTATCATGTTAGGATATTCATTAGGCAGTGTCGCTTTTAAATTAAACAGTGAAGTTTCTATTTGCCCATTCCAATCATTAGTCACCGTATAAGTCGCGAGCCATGCTTGGTTAAGATCGTCTGGGTATAATGATTTTCTCGTTGCTGTTGGATTTACCCATTTACGCGCTTCTGCATCTAAATAGACAATATTAGGAATAGATAATTCTGGATCCAATTCATTATAAAGTGATTGAATACGTCTTTTCCCTAAATATTTATAGGTCTCAATCAGATTATCATTATGTTTATTTTCACTAGATGGAAAATATAATTTATTTTTCTTTTTATTATTTGAAATTTCACCTATCCACATTACATCTAAATAGTTTGTTACTACTTGGGAAAAAAAATCATCTGAACCATAAAAAAGTCCAATTTTAATCTTATCATCAGAAGAAAGATTAAAATCTTCAAAAATAATAGCGATCCCTCCCCAACGTTCTAACCATTTTCGTGTATTGCTCGCTGGAGCTAACGGTTGTTCAGTACTTAGCCAAATACCTAATGCTTCCCATAAAATAGCTATGCCCCGTAATAAAGTCGATTTACCACAACCATTATTACCGGTAAATAAAACTTGAGCTTCAATCTCATTAGACCAATCATCTTCTAACTTAATAACACCATCAGCTAATGGTCCTACAGATTGTGTATAAATTGAACTAATTCTCATTGGAATGCCCTGAAATGTTTACTTTAATAGCTAAAATACCATCTCTTTATTCTCGCGTCTTTACCTCTTTCACACAACGATAAAATATTCTCTTTCTATTGTTAACTTACATCATCAATATGACTATTACGCTTTCAAATTAGTATAAAAGCACCTTAGGATGCTTTTATACCTAACTTAAATTATTCATTATTTATTACCCAGAAGTTTATTAGCTTGAGCATAAGCCCCATCAAGGGTTTCTTCAACAAAGATAGGTACACCGTACACCGCAGAAACAACGGGAGATAACTGCATCAGTTGCTCTTTATCATTTATTTGTTGATTGACGGTCATGATCATTCCAGCACAATATTGACTTAATGGCATTTTCCCTGTTTTCAGCCAGCGTCTAACGGCTTTCATGCCCTCCATATCCTCTTGTTCATTTTTCTTGTTGATAGATGGGTAAACCAATACAAAGTTTTGTTTTTGAGCAAGCACTAAGTCCATTTCAGCAATCCAGTTATTAGCATGCTCTAACGTTTCTGGGAAAACCTGCATGGTAATAATGGGAAATTGGTCAACAGACATTATTGTAAAATTGTTATTATTCAACATATTGTTATCTCTCAGTCATTATCTTCACTTTAGATTAGAATAATTATCATTTACATTCAATAAAAAGGCTCTTTATTAGTGCACTGATCGCATTAATAGACAATTTTTGTCAGCAATAAATTTCTATCGACTTATATTATATTTATTCTTTTAATATATAAAACACTATAATTATTTTATATATTCTTTATAATTATTTTATTTTTAATAAATAAGCTATTCATAAAATGACCACTTTATAAATTTGAAAATATATTTAAAGTCATTTAAAGATTATCATGACAGAATTCATTAATTTATAACTAAGAGAAAATTAATATGGTAAGTTTTTTGAGAACAAAGTCCGCTGTCTTATTATCAATAGTTATTTTTCCTATTTTCTTTTTATTATCAGGCTGTTTTTCATTCGGGTTAATGTTATCAACTAAAAATGATAATGGTTATCATCGTTCTCATTGGAAAGGCGATTCAATTACCGCACTCTCTCTAGCAAAAGATAGTAACGGTACTAGCGGATGGGTATTTATTGGTGATCATTTTGATTATTTATTAATAAGAGGTGGAGATAACGCAGTAAATATTTTAAGAGATCCTCTTATCCACCATGATAAATTGAGCGTAGAAAATCCAGTTGAATTTATTATTGATAATCAAAAGAAGCAATTTAATGGGAAAATTAAAATAAATTATAACTGGGTAACTCAAACCGATAAAGAAGCAGCACTAACTTACGGTTTTATATGTAAAAAAGATATAAACACCTGTTCACTAAAAATAGATAATTTACTTGGAACAGTTCATCAAAAAAATAAAGAACAAAAAAATGAGTATTTACTACCTTTTAACCATCCCTTTAATGTTGAATTCTACCAATACAAAGAAAATCTTATTGGTGCCAGCACACCAAGAATATTATTACCCGTTACTTTGGCGCTAGATATAGTCACATCTCCTTTACAATTGCTGATGATCCCAATACTAAGCAAGTAGTATCGATAAAATAATTTATTATCAAACACTAAATATTCTAGTTTGATTAATAAGGAGATAGCGTTATCTCTATCTCCTTTTATACCATATTATACTATGATGTTAGCCTATTTCATCGCTTATAGGATTAACGCACAACCAACACAGATTGTTTGGCGTAAGCCACAATTCCTGATGCATTAGAGCCTAATAAATGAGTTGAAATGCTAGGACGACGAGAGCCAACGACAATTAAATCCGCTTTAATTTTTTCTGCCAGCTCTAACACTTTATCTCTTGCTGAGCCAAATGCGGCAGAGAAATCAACTTGCTCTTTAGGTAAATCTACAGAATTAGCTAATTCTTGCAGTTGTTCTTGAACTCGTTCAATCGCTTTATTAGCAAAAGAGCTTAACATATCATAATGGTAGCTATAACTAATTGAAAAACGTGAAACATCAGGAATAGCATGAAACAAATGGATCTTAGCCCCTTCAAGCTTTGCAATATAAACAGCGTGTTGTAAAGCCTTTTCGGTTAATTCATCTTCTGAAATATCCACGGGCACTAGAATTGTCTTATACATAGCAACTCCTCATTATTAATTATCGTCTGTTTGTTATTTTGATTTTTTCAACCAACAGTATGATTGCTAATCCTCTTCAAGATGCCATTTATGTAATTGTCGATGAATAAAAGGGGTCACCACTAATCCAATCGATAAAATAAAAACACACTGAAGAAACAAACCATAAATCGCAATAAAAAAACGCCCTGTTGGTGTTGCAGGCGCAGGCTCTACCGGTTGACCACTTAACATTGATATTGCGTTTAATGAGGACTCCATAAAAGTATGTCCTTCAATAAAATAGAACCCTAGCACGCCCGGTAATAATCCTAAAAAAAAGAATACAGTACCTATTATATAGTAGCGTAGAATACGTAGAATAAAATGGTCGAGCCTTAAAAGTTCTTGTGTAAATTTTTCCATCCCATTGACTCTATTAATGCGCAACCCAATGAAAATAATTTAATAATGGTAAAATAGATAATTTAAAAGAGAAAAAATAGGTTATGAAACCTCATAACCTATTAGCATGTGTCAATTAACGAACCACTAACACAGAAATATCTGCATAACGAACAACGCCTGCGGCCGTAGAGCCTAATAAATGTGTGCTAATGTTGGGTCTGCGAGAGCCGATAACAATTAAATCTGCTTGAATATCTTTTGCTGTCGTTAAAATTTCATCACGGGGAGAGCCAAAAGTGACAGTGTAAGCCACTTTTTCAGCAGGCAGATCCACCGAATCCACCAGCATTTGCATATCATTTTCGGCTTTTACTGTCGCTTTGTCTTTAATTTCGGGATAACCCAGTGAATAAGCATTAATAATGGCTGAAGAGATAGGAAGCACATGGATAAGATGTAAATTAGCTCCTGTTTCTTTGGCTAAATAAACCGCATGGCGTACTGCTTTACTGGTTAACTCTTCTTCTACAATATCGATAGGCACTAAAATTGTTTTATACATAATAACTCCTCTCAACTCTCCATTTGCCTTAATAGTATCGCAATAACCTCAAGATTACTGTGAGTCAATTAACTAAAACCAACCTAATATCAATTATCAATCGGCTTTAAGTATTAATGAGTTACTACAAAAAATAAACTACTCAGTTAAAATAAATCAGTGCTGTGCTGTTGGTGGGTTGCCCACATTTGGTTGCGAACCGCACGGATGGTATCAATAAGCTCTGATGCGGTTAATCCTATTGGCCCTATTCCTTGTTTTATTAATTGGTCTGCGGCTATACCATGTATCCATACGGCACTCGGCACAGCCTCTGCGATTGGCATACCTTGTGCTAAAAAACTTGCCATGACACCGGTTAATACATCACCGCTCCCTGCTGTCGATAATCCACTGTTCCCTGTTGTATTTACTGTGATATCTCCTTGAGGTGAAGCAATCACCGTTCCTTGTCCTTTCACTATGGCCCAGCAATGATATTGGCGTGTAATTTCTATTGCAGCTTGTTGACGGTTATTTTGAATATCAGCAACATCACAATGAAGTAAAGTTGCGGCCTCTTTCGGATGGGGTGTTAATACACAATTAGCGGTTAACTTAGTGTTAATATGCGATAAGTTTAATTGAGCCAATAACACCAGCGCATCGGCATCAAAAACATAAGGTATTTTCTCGTTACGTTGTGCTAGTACTGTAGTCAGCAATTGTTCCGAATCAGAGGAGAGCCCTAAACCGCAGCCAATCGCCCATGCTGATATTTGTGGTTGCTCTAATAATGTTATGGCTGTTTGTAGCATCAGTTCGGGTGCACTATCAATAAAAGGCAGTGGCAATTGTGGTTGTGCAAAGCCCAAAAAGACTTTACCACACCCTGCTTTAAGCGCACTTTTTCCCGCCAAAACAATCGCACCACTCATGCCTTCTGAGCTGCCGATAATGGCTAATGTACCAAAAGTGCCTTTATGTGTATTTCCCATATTTCGCTGAGCGAGTGCAGGATAGTGAGATATTGCTTGTAATAGTTGCTCTCTGTTCATCTATTATTCCTCATATTCCTCACCTTTTATTGCTGAGTGTTTATTTTTATATCAAACCGCATTAAACGGTAATGGCTAATTTAAAGTATAGCGTGATATCGATGACATAATCATAATAAGAGTGTACTAGCGGAAATGATTCCTTATCTACTATTTGTTTATTCGTTTTATTCATTTATTTCTTTTATGGGCGATAAGAAAAGCTATTCATACCAGATGAATACAATGTTATTCTGTTACTAGGCATTATTTTTAGGTTAATAAACAAACGATATAAAGGGAAATTCACCATGAATGAGAAGTTTAAAACACAAGCAGATGTTGAAACATTAGCGCAAGAAGTTGCATGCCTAAAAACGCTTGTGACTTATATGTTAAAAGCATTAGGTCAAGCAGATGCTGGACGCGTTATCTTAAATATTGAGCGAGCTATTTCCGAAGTTGCTGATGAACAACAAGCAGAAACCTTCCGCAACACATTAAACCAAATTAAAACAGCTTATCGTCAATAATGATATTGACGTCATCAAAGTGCAATTGCGCATGATTTTAATTTATTGTCGCTTCTTTTTGTGCTGCACAAATAAGCAAAAAGTAAATCTGAAAAGTCTATATACTTAATTCCGAAATAAACCATTCTTTATTCATTTAACTGCCCCTCTATTGTTATAGAGGGGATTTTTTTATCTGTAATAAATAACTAATGTTAATCCTATTCTGATTTAACGCTATATGGGTTTATATGTTACACTTACAGTGTACGCACCAAAAATAAACCATGAGGCTTATAATGAAACCACTTCTGTTATCCCTGCTTTTACTTCCTGCTGTTGCATTTGCTAACCCAAGTAAAATGGCTGAAGATTATTGCAATACATTCAAAGATATCTCAGTAAAAGCTTATGATACTAATGAAGCACCTGAGAAAATCGCCAAAGACGCATTAGCAACATTGAAATCTCAAAACTTTGATTTTGCAAAACTAGATGCAACGGAAGCTGATTTTTCTAATGGCACCGTTGAAGTTGTTAAATCTTTACGTGATGCAAAAGCAGAAATTGGTTCACGTGAAGAGTTCCAAGAAGGCTTAACACAAATTGTTGCGGCATGTAAAATTCAAATGGATTCTGTTTTACAAGAGCAGAAAAAATAATCCATTGACTGCCTTAAATGATTAAGCGCAGAGTCCAAGGAGCAGAAATAATCCTGCTCTTTTTTTATTAAAACTCCCCTATTTCATTTCTTACGTTTAACCCTGCTAACTTTTCCCTGCCGCTATTTATTGTGCATGATAGTATCCATCTATTGCGATTAAGGTTTATAATACTTTAGTAAATAATCATTAGAACTGGCCATAACAAGGAGATATTGTGAGCAACGAACAATCCATCCAGCGATTAAGAAGACTACGCCAGTCAGAGAACCTGCGCGCGCTGTTTCAAGAAACGACACTCAGCAAAAATGATCTAGCCCTACCTATTTTCGTTGAAGAAGGCTTAGAGGATTATCAGCCGATCAAAAGTATGCCAGGTGTGGTACGTATTCCTGAAAAACGCCTTGCTTATGAAATTGAGCGTATCGCTAAAGCGGGTATCAAAACGGTCATGACCTTTGGTGTCTCACACCATCTTGATGAAACAGGTAGCGATGCTTGGAAAAGCGACGGTCTAGTTTCTCGCATGTCTCGTATTTGTAAAGATGCTGTACCAGAAATGATTGTTATGTCAGATACTTGTTTCTGTGAATATACTTCACACGGACACTGTGGCGTTTTACATGGTGAACATGTCGATAATGATGAAACTATCCATAATTTAGGTCTACAGGCGGTTGCCGCCGCACAAGCTGGTGCTGATTTTATTGCTCCCTCTGCCGCAATGGATGGTCAAGTTGCCGCTATTCGTGCTGCCTTAGATAAAGCAGGATTTACCGATACCGGTATTGTTTCCTACTCAACTAAATTTGCCTCTGCATTATATGGTCCATTCCGTGATGCTGCTGGCTCTCGCTTAATTGGTGATCGTAAAACATATCAAATGAATCCGATGAATCGTCGGGAAGCTATCCGCGAATCATTGATTGATGAGCAAGAAGGTGCGGATATGTTAATGGTTAAGCCTGCTGGTGCTTATTTAGATATTATTCGTGATGTTCGTGAACGTACACTATTACCGTTAGCAGCCTACCAAATTAGTGGGGAGTATGCGCAAATCAAATTTGCTGCATTAGCGGGTGCTATCGATGAAGATCGCGTGGTAATGGAAACACTAGGCTCCATTAAACGCGCAGGTGCTGATTTAATTCTCTCTTACTTTGCGCTTGATTTAGCAGAAAGAAATCTACTTTAATCACCCTTGTATCTAGATGACAAGTGAATAGATCACTAGGAATCTTCAGTATATGACTAACCCCACCACTAAAAACATGGCGGTTAGATACGCTAAATACTTCAAGTTATAACGATAATTTGAAGTATTTTTCACCCTATATTATGAGGCGACTATGGATAACTGTATTTTCTGTCAAATTGTAGCGGGAAAAGCACCTTGCCATAAAATTTGGGAGGACGAACATCATCTTGCGTTTCTTTCAATCTTCCCTAATACCAAGGGTTTTACGGTTGTTATTCCGAAAAAACACTATCCAAGTTATGCTTTTGATTTAAGCGATGAAGCCTTAGCGTTATTGATCATCGCCACTAAAAAAGTGGCAAAAATCCTAGATAAAACATTCCCAGATGTGTCACGCACGGGGATGTTTTTTGAAGGTTTTGGCGTTGATCATGTTCATAGCAAACTCAGCCCAATGCACGGTACGGGTGATATGTCAAAATGGGCGCCCATTGAAAACAAACAAAAGGTTTTCTTTGATAACTACCCCGGCTATCTTTCATCTCATGATTTTGAGCGCGCAAATGATGAGGAATTAGCGCAATTAGCTGCGCTTATTCGCCAAAATAGTCAGTAATTGATCCAGCCATAATAAACTAATAGCAATAACGGATAAGCATTTATTACTTATCCGTTATTAGTTAATATTGCACAATTATTCTTTATCCAAAGCACCGTAAAACCCCGTCCTTCAGGTCGGGGATATAAGGCGCGGTTTTTTAACTAACTAGGTGTTTCCTGTTGCTCTATGTACTGGCGGATAATGGATATTGGTGCGCCACCACAACTCCCCGCGAAATAACTCGGCGACCAAAGAACCCCCTTGTAGTAATCACGTT
>NZ_BAABMO010000022.1:0-67566 GCF_054767435.1 Proteus sp. MB838 | reverse complement strand
AAACTTATTGCTACGAAGAGCACGGCAGTTATACCCCTCTTGCCGTTATCGTGAAACAATCCAGTGGTTTTCATTATTACTGGCACCACTGCGATATTAACAACAGAAACCAACCTAAAATATTTCAACAGTAATACGTATAAAATATAAAATTTACCTAAAATAACCCTACCACTCTATTTCTAACATATTACAAATATAATAAATAACAATAGAATATATTCTTTTATTCTTACTATTTGAAAAATAAAAAACTATTAATATCCATTTTCTTTAAATTCTTCTTTAATTTCCTTGTGATTACTCATAATCGCTCAAAATAATTACATTATTTTATAGTTTCCAATAGAAACAAACAAAGCAACCTCATCAATAACATTGATATTTTTTTAATTTTTTTTTAATAAAGTTACACGTAAAATTAAATTTATAAAAAACAATAAAATAGCTTTAATCTCACTCTCTATGATTATCACATCTTTTTTGATATCAATTAAAACATTTGAAAATCTTACCTATAGGGCTAATAATGAAATTGATAGTTGATGAATGTCTATCTAAATAAATAAGGATCTGCTTCATTATGAAAACTAGCTTTAACCATATCGAGCGAGATAATAGTGATATCACCCATAACCATAAAAATACTCATAGTTCCTGCAACTGCACCCAAGAAATAATAACTTCTTTAAATCATTATATTAATAAACATCCAGAATGTACTATCTACCAAAATTCTTTAATGAGTAGTCTTATTGCTGGTGTTTATGATAGTGATGTTACTATTGCTGATTTATTAAAGCATGGTGATTTTGGTTTAGGTACTTTTAATCATCTTGATGGCGAATTGGTCGCCTTTGATAGTAACGTTTTTCAATTACGTTCAGATGGCAGTGCGCGAGAAGCCCGTCCAGATCAAGGCTCGCCTTTTGCTGTAATGACATTCTTTAAACCTGATATTACACATCAGTTTTCGGCTCCTGTCTCCCAACAACAGGTTCACAATATTATTAACCAATATGTCCCTTCCGATAATCTATTTTGTGCCATCAAAATTGAAGGCGAATTTGAATTAGTTAAAACACGTACAGTGCCACGTCAAGAGCCTCCTTATGTGCCCATGCTAGAAGCCATTGAAAATCAGCCTATTTTTACCTTTCACGATGAAATGGGTATTATTGCCGGCTTTCGTTCCCCGCAATTTACTCAAGGCCTTAATGTTGCTGGATTTCATGAGCATTATATTAATCACCAACGTGAAGGTGGTGGCCATGTACTTGATTATCAATTAAAAAAAGGCACCCTACAAATCGGTGTTATCTCTCGTTTTACTATTGACTTACCTCATCAATCAACATTCTTAGAAGCTAATTTAATGCCCGATGACCTTCATCAGGCAATAGAACAAGCCGAAAACTGAAAGTAATCATTCCTAAAGGTCATTCTGTTTTTATTCATTCACTTGCAAACTTAAAGAAGGTTTTATGAACTCTCATCATTGGAATTGCGGTGCTGACTTGGTGGTTAAGCAATTAGAACAACATGGTGTTAAACAAGTTTTTGGGATCCCCGGAGCCAAAATTGACCGTGTTTTTGATTCTTTGGTTGATTCAACAATTAAAACTATTGTTGTGCGTCACGAAGCCAATGCAGCTTTTATGGCGGGTGCGGTAGGACGTTTAACCGGTAAAGCGGGTGTGGCGATAGCCACTTCTGGTCCCGGTTGTTCTAATCTAGCAACGGGCATTGCGACAGCTACATCAGAAGGTGATCCTCTAGTTGCCTTAGGAGGCTCAGTTAAATCTACGGATAGACTTAAACTGGTTCATCAAAGTATGGACACAGTAACAATGTTTAACCCAATCACTAAGTTTTGCGCTGAAGTTGATTCTTCACAATCAATTTCAGAGACGTTAGCCAATGCTTTTCGTCATGCGGAGTCAGGTCGTCCCGGCTCAGCTTTTTTAACCTTTCCAATGGATATACTCAATAATGAGGTAGATAGCCCGTTATTAACACCTAAATCCAAACCTAATTTAGGTCCGGCGAGTGATAGTGCAATTCAAGAAGCGATCAGCTTATTATTACAAGCGAAAAACCCTGTGATATTAATAGGGCTTCAAGCCAGCGATCCGGAAAATGCTCTTGCCTTACAGAATTTCCTTGATATTTTTCCTGTTCCTATTGTAGGTACTTATCAATCTGCTGGGGCTATTGCCCATCGCCATTTTCCACTCTTTGCCGGGCGAATTGGCTTATTTAATAATCAGCCAGGGGATGAATTACTGGCACACGCTGATTTAGTTATCACTTTAGGTTATAGCCCGATTGAGTATGAGCCTTCCTTATGGAACAGTCATAATGCCAATATTATCCATATTGATGAGATCCAAGCTGAAATCGATTTAGCTTACTGCCCTGCCTTAGAATTAACAGGCAATATTAAATTAACACTGGATAAGTTAACGCAACAATTAACTCACCAGCCTAATTCAAAATTACAATTGTCTAATCAGAGCCAAGGAATACTAGAGAAAATACGTCAGCAAAGGGAAATTTTGCAACAAAATAGTTATTTTAGACAAGGCACACCTATTCATCCTTTAACTATCATACATGAAATGCAAGATATCATTGATAACGATGTCACTCTTTGTATTGATATGGGGAGTTTTCATATTTGGCTTGCACGTTACCTTTATAGTTTTAGAGCGAGACAAATGCTAATTTCTAATGGCCAACAAACCATGGGAGTTGCATTACCTTGGGGAATAGGCGCTTCTTTTGTACGCCCTTGCGATAAAATTATCTCTGTTTCTGGTGATGGGGGATTTATGCAATCTTCAATGGAGCTAGAAACCGCAGTTCGTCTTAATACCAATATATTGCATATTATCTGGGTTGATAATGCTTATAATATGGTGGAGATGCAAGAAGAGGTAAAATATGGCCGTCCTTCTGGCGTAAAATTTGGTCCCATTGATTTTAAACGCTATGCAGAATCTTTTGGTGCTAAAGGATTTTCTGTTGAGTGCGCATCTCAACTTCGTGAAACCTTACGTAAAGCGATAGCTATTGATGGTCCTGCTGTGTTAGCCATTCCTGTTGATTATCGTGATAACGATAAATTAATGAAGCACATTAATTATAATTTAATTATTTAGTAATAAGCCCCTCCAGTTAACGGATTAGTCATTAAAATGGAGGGGCATTTTATTTACAAGCTCTTGACTTACTTTTTCTGACCATTAAATTTTGCTAGGCTAACGGACAGTCTGGTATAAAGATGCACTCTATACTAAAGGGGCAAAATATTATCAAAGGAGAATAAAATGGAGATACTCCATTCAATGCTTGACACATTAAGTCATGTTTCTCCTATCGCTTTATTTTTTACTATTACCCTACTCACTGCGGGAAAATCTACTATTGGTATTTCATCCTTTTTACCTCCCGCATCGTTAATGCTGATCTTAATATTTGGGGTTTGCTTGCCCTTCCATTCGCCTATTTTACTTTGGTTAGCAACTAGTTTAGGTGCCTTATTAGGATCTATAGCGAGTTATCAGTTAGGACGTTCCATTTATTATTTCCCTCGCTTAAATAAATGGGTTACCCGCTATCAAACAAAGATCTTACGTATACAACAACTGTTAAAAAATAAAGCATTCTTTATTCTTTTTATTTCACGCTTTTTAGCTGTGTTTCGCTACCTTACGCCTTTTAGCGCAGGTTTATTAAAACTCCCCATTTATGGTATTTATCTAACAAGTGCTGTTTCAGCCTTAGTGTGGTCAGGAGTATTTATTTTAATAGCCAATGACGTACTCTCCATCTCATTATAAAATAATAATTTTTAATTATTTATTATCTTTAATTGACTAATTTTGATATTTATTTGTTAGCCATACCCGTTAATTATTGTTTTCTCGCCCCTCTCTGCTCTTATTTATTCCTTTAATGTAAATAGTTATTTATTTTAGAAAATCTATTATTAATTTATTTTTTAGTGAATTATTTTTCAAATACCCCAAGTTATCGATATTTTCTCTGTCTTCTTGATAAAAACCCCTTGATTATGGATATAATTTACATAATTACCATCATGATCACAATTTGTTACATTCACGTATCAAATTAATCAACCCAGTTCACAATTTCGTAACCTTCCTTTACCTATAAAAGTTGTCATGTTGTATACAAGTTGATGTGAAATATTCACCTGCGTTTTTATGTACAGGAACAACATCATGAGAATAAGAAAAACAAAGCTTGCCATCGGTATTGTTGCTGTTATTGCTGTTGTATCACTAGCAATGATCGGCAAAAAAGAGAATGCCAATAAGCAATTTCTCTCTGTAGCAACGGCCTCAACAGGAGGAACTTATTACCCGATGGGAGTCGGTTTAGCCAATGTTTGGAGCACCCACCTCAAGGATAGAGGAATACAAGTCACAGGGCAGTCCTCTGCTGGCTCAATTGAAAATATCTATTTAATGCAACAAAACGAAGCTCAGCTTTCTATTCTACAAAGTCTATTAGCTGTGGAAGCTTACGAAGGTGTACGTAATTTTGAAGGCAAACCAGAAAAAAATCTACGTTCTATATCAATGCTTTGGCCAAATGTAGAGCACTTTGTCTTAATGAATGACAAAGTAAAAACAGGAACATTGGATGATATTCGTGCCACCAGCTTCTCTGTCGGGCCACAAGCCAGTGGCACTGAACAATCGACCATTATCATTCTTAAAGGTGTGAATTTAACTAAAAAAGAGATCACTCCTGAATATCTTGGTTATGGAGATACCGTTTCAGCAATGCGTGATGGACGCCTTGATGGGGGAGCATTACCTGCGGGTGTTCCCGCCTCTGCGGTTACCGATATGTATGCCAGTGATGTTAATGCCAAATTACTTGAAGTGACTGATAAGCAACTTGATGATATTAATCATATTGCTAACTCTTGGTTTCGCTTTGAAATACCAGCAAATACCTACCCTCGCCAAGCAGAAAAAGTAAACACCATTGCACAACCTAATATCTTAATGACAACCACAAGTATTGATGACCAGTTAGTTTATGAATTGACTAAAACCATGTTTGAAAACTTACCAGAAGTTCATCAAGTACATAGTGCTGCAAAATACATCACCACCGAAAATGCGTTAAAAGGTGTTTCTGTGCCATTACACCTTGGAGCTTATCGTTATTACAAAGAAATTGGATTAGATATCCCTGACTATTTAATTCCACCTGAAGCTCAAACGCAAACTAATAATAAATAACAGGAGTGAGTTATGACTAATAATGACCACCTAACTCCGGTAGAGCCACCAGCATTAGATAAAGAAGCTAGCTCAGGCACTCGTCACCTTACCGGTATCTATTTAAAAATCACCACCACGCTGGCGATATTCATTTCGTTGTATGCTATTTACTCTAATGCCTTATCCAACACCCAAGAGTTTTATCGTAATACTATTTTTCTTAGTGGTATTTTGATCCTTGGTTTTATTTTATTTCCATTCTCTAAACGATTTTCTACCGCAAAATTTAATGGCTGGGATTATCTTTTTATCGCTTTAACATTAATCAGCTATGGCTATTTTTTCTTTAACTATGTTGATCTCCATGTGGTAAGAAAAAGTATTCCCAACACAATGGATTATGCGATGGCAATTCTTGGCATTATTGTTCTTTTTGAAGCAGCAAGAAGAACAACGGGCTATTTTATTCCTAGCCTAGCCACATTCGCCATTATCTATGCCCTATTTGGCCAATACTTTATGGGTATTTTTGGTCATGCAGGATTTTCTGTAGAGAGACTGTTATATCGTTTATTTATGACCAGTGAAGGTATTTTTGGTATTACACTCTCTACTGCCTCTACCGCTATCGTGGTATTTATTTTATTCGGTTCGTTTTTAAGTGTTAGTGGTGCCACAGCACTATTTAATGATTTAGCGCTAGCCATGGCGGGACGTCGCCGTGGGGGGCCTGCTCAAGTTGCCGTCATTTCATCAGCATTAACAGGTTCATTAAGTGGTAGCGCGGTCGCCAACGTAGCCACTACGGGAACCTTTACCATTCCATTAATGAAAAACATTGGCTTAACATCACGTTTTGCGGGTGCCGTTGAAGCTACTGCATCTACAGGTGGAATGATCATGCCACCAATTATGGGTGCGGCAGCTTTTATTATGGCGGGCTTTTTGGGAATTTCTTATACCACGATTGTTATTGCCGCGATTATTCCTGCGTTGCTCTATTACGCGGCCTTGATCATGGCAATTGATATTGAAGCGAAAAAACAAGGTTTAAAAGGACTTAGCAAAGAGAATATTCCACAAGTTAAAGCGGTATTAAAAGCACGCGGTTTATTGCTATTACCTTTAATTATTGTAATTGGCACGCTATTAATGGGTAAAACCCCTATTTATGCGGGTTTTCTTGGTATATTAACCATTATTGTTGCCAGCTGGCTAACACCTGATAAAACGGTACGAATGACATTAACTAAAGTGGCCGATGCTTTAGCAGAAGCGGCTCGTGGCTCGGTACAAGTGACTATCGCTTGTGCTGCCATTGGTGTGATTATTTGTGTTGTTACCATGACCGGTATCGGTGCGACCTTAGCATTTAATATTGTCTCTATGACTGACAATACATTATGGATGATCTTACTGGTTGTGATGTTAGTCTGTATTGTATTAAGTATGGGCTTACCATCAACTGCTCTATATATCGTGGTTGCCGTTACAGTGTCACCTATTTTAATTAAAGCCGGTGTGATGCCTTTAGCAGCGCATTTCTTTGTCTTCTGGTTTGGCGCGTTATCCAATATTACTCCTCCGGTCGCCCTAGCGAGCTATACGGCAGCAAGTATTGCGAGAGCCGATCCGATGCAAACTTCATGGGATGCGGTACGTTTAGCACTCCCTGGTTTTATTATTCCTTTTATTTTGGTTTATAACCCTGCATTACTGATGCAAGGTGATAATTTAAGTGTTATCTCTATCGGGTTAATGGTCATTAGTGCATTAGTGGGAATTTATGCACTAAGTATTGCCACTGCGAATTTTTGGATAATCAAAACAACATGGTTTGAACGTATCGCCTTTGCAGCGGCCGCTATTTTAATGATTAAGCCCGGACTATATACCGATTTATTAGGTATGGCGTTGATCTTACTTACTGGCGCTTTCCATCTGTTGCGCTCTAAAAAACAGTTGGTCAATGTAGGGCAAGTATCTGGAGAAAACTAGATGATAAAAAAGATCTCACGCCAAAAAGCGTCGCAACAAATTCTTGATCAAATTAAGCAAAATATTTATGACGGGACCTATCCTATTGGTGAAAAACTACCGTCTGAAAATGTACTCGCTGACGCCTTTGGCGTTAGCAGAGTTCCCATCAGAGAAGCATTAGGGGTATTAGAAGCGAGTGGCATTATTACGTCACGCCAAGGGGGCGGTAGACGCGTTATTGACCACTCTATCTTGAGTAAATACGAACCTATTGTGATGGAAATTGCTTGTCCTCAAGAAATTGAATCACTGCTTGAAATGCGTGAGGTCATTGAACATGAAGCGGCAGCCATTGCCGCTTTACGCCGAACACCAGAAGAATTGCTGACGATAGAGCAAGCACATCAGGCCTTTATCTTAGCCACGCAGAAAAACAACAACATTGGTCATCAAGAAGACTATCAATTTCATCGTGCCATTATGGTTGCTTCACATAATCCTTTTTTCGTGCGCATCCTCGATAACTTACATGAGCTTTATCTTGGCGTATTGATGTATTCCTTAAGCCAAAATAAAGGACGTATTGCCGAAACTGAGCGTGTTATTGCAGAGCATGAAGCTATTGTTGAAGCAATAAGACAACAAGATAGTGATGAAACTAGCCACAAAATGCGTCTTCATTTAGCCAATGTACATGGAAAGTTAAAGCGCTTACAACAAGAAAAAAATTAACTCTTATACTGGATTATATGGGTAGTATTATGACTTATGACGTAATTATCATCGGTGCAGGATTAGTAGGATTAGGGGTTGCCAGTGCATTACAAGAAAGCCAACCTGAGCTTAAAGTACTGGTGATTGATAAGGAATCTGGCCCCGCCGTTCATCAAAGTGGCCATAACAGCAATGTTGTTCATTCGGGGATTTACTATACACCAGGAAGCCTAAAGGCAAGACTCGCTAAGCAAGGTAACATCACGACTTACAATTTTTGTAAACAGCATCATCTCTATTACGATCGTTGTGGCAAGGTGATTGTGGCAACTGATGAAAAAGAGCTACCAGCATTAGAAAATATCTATCAACGTGGAATACAAAATGGCCTTGAAGTGATTAAAATGACCGAGAGCGAGCTAAAAGCCAGAGAGCCTTATGTTAATGGTATTGCTGCTTTGCTTGTTCCTGATGCCGGTATTGTCAACTATCCGGAAATTGCCGCCAAACACGTTGAAATCATTCAAGCTCGAGGTGGAGTATTTGCCTTTAACCAAGCAGTAAATGCGATTAATGAAACGGACGAAACGGTAACAGTCACCACATCCACAACACAATTTACCGCAAAGTGGCTGATTAATTGTGCTGGATTATTTAGTGATCGGGTAGCAAAAATGGCGGGCTACGATACCGGCATGAAGATAGTTCCCTTTCGTGGCGAATATTTTATGCTCAACTCAAATAAAAATTATTTAGTTAATCATCTTATTTATCCTGTGCCGAATCCTGATTTCCCATTTTTAGGTGTCCATTTTACACGTATGTATAACGGGCATCGTGACGTAGGCCCTAATGCCGTATTAGCCTTTAAACGTGAAGGCTACAAGAAAAGTGATATTGACTTAAAAGATCTCACTGAAGTACTAACCTATAAAGGATTTTGGAAAATAGCCGGAAATTATTTAGGTGAAGGGATGGCCGAATTACGTCGTTCCTATTCACGCAAGCTGTTTGCCCAAAATGCACAAAAGCTTATTCCTGCTCTACGTGAAGCAGATATTCACCCAGGTCCGGCAGGTGTACGCGCCCAAGCTTTAACTCGCGAAGGAAAATTAGTCGATGATTTTCACTTTGTTAAAGGTAAACGTTCATTACATGTATGTAATGCCCCTTCTCCTGCCGCAACAGCATCAATTGAAATTGGTCGTGAAATTGTAAGAGAGCATTTTTTATTATAAAAAATCTTTCGTCTCACTCGCAGAGTGTCTCTCGTTGTCTGTGAGTGAGCTTATTTAGTATATCTGCTTTTATCCTCCGCCATCCCCCTTCCTGTCGACAATCCCACACCCTAAGCAATAACCGTTTTTTGACAGATTTATGCAGCCTTTATATATTGATAAAAGCACTTTAAACAACCAAGTATCAATACTTATTTTAATTAGAAAAATTAATCATTAATAAAACGATTTCAACCAATAAAATTGGATTTGAAATACATCTTCATCAATGATTTAATTGATTTTTTATCAAAATAATATAACAGTCTGCAAAACAACAGCTATAACAAAATTTAGCGATTGTTAAATAATAGAGTAAATTCAATAAAATAAAATGCGCCAATTTTATAAAACTTATCACTTTCTTTTTGATAGACTATCTATCAATCATTGTTTATTACTTATCTCTATTGCTTTGATAATGATTATCAATCATAAAAAGCACTTTTTGCCTACCTATTATTTCCTCTATGCTTAAAATAGATTACAAATAACATACGTTACTATTCTATTTAATTGGGCACTATGTCCCCACCTATTGTGGGAGGTTTTTATGGCTGAAAATGTCGTTAATGATATTCTGAAATGGTTAGAAACTCAGTTACAACGTAATGAGGGTATAAAGATTGATACGATTGCAAATAAAAGTGGCTACTCCAAGTGGCATTTGCAACGTATTTTTAAAGATTTTAAAGGTTGCACATTAGGCGAATATGTACGTAAACGTCGCTTATTGGAAGCAGCAAAGTCTTTACAAGAAAAAGACATGTCCATTTTAGATATTGCTTTGATGTATGGCTTTAGTTCCCAAGCAACATTTACTCGTATCTTTAAAAAACACTTCAACACTACACCAGCTAAATTTAGAGAACATGGTGAGTTACCAGATACACGTCGTTTTATGTCATGTGAAAATAGCTAATATAGCCAGAAGTATTGACTGACAAAACAAAGCGGGAAAACATCATGTTTTCCCGCTTTGTTTATTATATCAAACCATTTTATTGTCAGTCGTTTTCTTAAATAGATAATAATCAATTAAGAAAGCGCATGAACAAGCCACTGTTGCAGCTCTTCAAGCTCTGATTGGTTATTTGGGTACTGCTCTATTAATTGCGCTAATAGTCTTTTCATCGAACTAGAAGCATAACGCTGTCCAACTAACATCTGCGATAGCTTTTCTAATGGTGCGGGATCTAAACTGTCGGTATAAATTTGGCTTCTAATAATCGTACCGCGTTCAATATCAAAGTGCAGCTCAACACCACCCCATTTAAAGCGATTATCTAATAGATGTGAAAAAGCAGGCGCTTGACCAAAATTCCACTCCCAACTACTTTGTTTTGCAAATGTTTCTGCAAAACCCGGTAAATCAGGTAATTTTTGTGGTGAAATAATTTCAGCTTCAACACGCTCACCATAATAGTCAAAAAAACTGTCAGTAATCGCTTGGCATAACTTTTCATGAGTTATATCGGGTTTTAATTCCACTAAATTAGTGACACGAGAGCGCACCGAAGTGATCCCTTTCGCCTGTAGTTTTTTTGGATCTGGGTTTAAATAGTTAGCTAAACGAGATAAATCAGCATTAATTAATAAAGTACCATGATGAAAACCACGATCTTTTGTCTCTTTATAGGCTGAGCCAGAAATTTTTCTTTCACCATCAGCCAATGGTACGACTAAATCATTTCGTCCTGATGCCGTTGCTTGTATGCCGGCTTTCGATAACCCATCTAAAATAATTTGCGTCGAAATGGTTTTATTATATTCGGGTTTGCCTGCCATAAAGGTAAAACAGGTATTACCTAGATCATGAAATACTGCACCGCCACCACTTGAGCGACGCGCCAATTTCACACCATCTTCTTCCATTTTTCGGGTATTGCACTCTTTCCATGGGTTTTGTGCTCGACCAATCACCACAGTATTATCATTACGCCATAAAAAAAGGACTCGTTGATCAGCTGGCATCTGTTTAAAAATGCACTCTTCAACCGCGAGGTTAAACCATGGATCATAAGACTCAGAAAGAAGTAGACGCAATTTGCCTGACATAAGATATCCCTATATGAAAAAAGTTAGCTATAAGATAGCATAACACTCAGTAGGTTAGCGCCTTCAATGGCACAAAATTACAATCGACGAGCCTGCCAGAAAGTTTTTTTCCAATACGCATTATCTAATGATGAACGAATAACGCCTTTACTGGTAGAAGCATGAATAAAGGTATTGTCAGTATCATAAATACCAACATGAAGCCCGTTATCCCCTCCTCCGGTTTTGAAAAATACTAAATCACCAGGCATCAAATCACTTTTACTAATTTGTGTACCATATTTAGTTTGGTCGATAGTCATTCTTGGCAGTTGTATATCAAAACGATCACTATAAGTCCTATACACAAACCCTGAGCAATCAATACCGGATGGGCTCATGCCACCATAGCGATAAGGCGTACCATACCATTGCTCTAGCTGAGATTTTAATTGCACAATGACCATAATAGGATCAGAAAGTTGCGTTTTTAACGGGGGCGCGGGTGGGAAACGCTTAGAGGGACTCGATGAGCATCCAGCTAGCAGAATAATACAGAGTAAGAAAGAATAAAAAGTAGGCTTTCTCATTGCATCCACCCAATTATTGACAATAGATTTAAAATCTATCTGCTTTTTTACGTAAAAACAAGTGATTGAAGGTGAATACACAAGCATTGATAGTGTCAATCGCACAATAGCTCACTTTAAAGAGAGAATAACACTCTCTAAGTTAAGCTAATGCGATGTTGTTTGCTCCGTTTTTTGGCTTATTAACCAAACACCTAGCATAATAAAAATGATACCTATTGTTTTAGACCACGACAGCGTTTCTTGAAACCAAGGTAAAACCACCGCGAGAATATAAACAAAGACATAGCTAAGGCTGATGAGTGGATAAGCTTTGTTTAGGGGGATTGTACGTAAAGTCAATAACCAACAAACCATTGACAGTACGTAGCCAATCAGTCCCACGAAAACAACGCTGATAGGTATTATGTTTGCCCATAACCAATGAAGATCAAACCACTGTTTTTCTAATTGCAGATCAGGTAATTCTGACATACCTAGTTTTAACAGTAGTTGTGCAACTGTGACTAATAATGCGCTGGCGATAGCCCATAAGTAACCGGTTTTCATGACTGCATACTCATCAACACAATACCTAACATAATCGAGGCAATACCAATCCAATGTTTCACATTAACCGTCTCTTTATAGATAAATTGGCCTATCAAAGTGACGACAATAAAGTTAATACTCAACATCGGATAAGCAATACTAAGTGGGAGGATTTGCAGTAAACGTAACCAAAATAACATGCCAAAGCCTAGCATAGCGATGGCAGTAATAAGCCAGAAAATCGTCTTTCTGGCTTTAGTGGTTGAATTATTTTGCCAACTCACCACTGCTTGTTTCTGACAAACTTGGCCAATACAGGTTAGCAAACTAACAATAAGTAATAAAAAAAAGGCCATTACTTACGTTTCTCATAGGTCAAAATAGCCATACGACGATTCGTCACTAACTCTTCAGGTCGTGGCATCTGTGCCAGTTTCTTCGGATCTTTATAAGTGATCACCACAGAGACATTACCTTCTTTTCTGGCATTTTCTAACCATTGCTCAAAACTTTCAGGTTTTAGTAATCTATGTTGAGAATCTGGATATTCAATTCCATAGGTTAATTCCCCTGTTCTCTCATAAAGGTAGATATCGCTACGTTGCAATTCCCAAGCTAATCCAGCCCCCACACCAACGCTGTTACTGACTATATATTTGCTCGCATTGAGGGTATCGATATTTTGGCGAATAAACTCTTGCGGTAATTTGCCATCAATAGAGCTATTGGGAATGGCTTGCCCAATACATAAGCTTACCCCTAAAGAGCAAGAGGCTGCCCATAGCCAATGTTTACCATTTAATGTAGAGCAGAGATAACCAATGATGCCCCATAATGAGAAAGCGACAATCGCTAATACCCATTTGGACCATTCATAAGGCATATAGATAGGTTTAGAAGAAACCAATTGAATAATTAATATCGCAACAACAGCAGCAACACCAATAAAAATATTAATATAGCCATTAATGCGCAGTGCTTTCATTTTAAATTTTCTAGCACAGTCTACACCGTATTTGGCCATTAGCATCGCCAACGGTCCCATAAATGGCAACATGTAAGTAGGTAATTTACCTTTCGCGATACTAAAAAATAGGAAAGGTACTACAAACCAACATAGTAAGAAAAAGAGTTCAGGACGCTTACGGCGCTTCTTCCATGCACTAGTTAGTGCCCCTGGTAATAATCCAAGCCAAGGAATAACACCCAGTAAAATTATAGGGATGTAATACCAGAAAGGGGAACTATGCTGAGCATCATCACCAGAAAAACGCTGGATATGCTCAACCCAAAAGAAATAATGCCAATAATCAGGCTCAGCCTTCGCCACCGCTAAAACCCATGGCAAGCTAATTAACGCCGCACTTAAAACAGCAAGCACACCATAGAGTAACATCCGAGTGAACTGTTTTTGGTAAAGGGTTACAGGGATCATCACAATAACAGGGATAGCTAATGCCAAAAAGCCTTTGGTCATAAAGGCCATACCACAAGCTAAACCTAGCGTTATCCATGCCAATATACGCGTTTTTACCGTGGTTGCTTTCAACGCCCAAAAACAACACACCATACTTGCAGTAACCCAAAGCGCTAACATCGGATCAAGTACGCTATAAGTTCCGACGCTAAACACCAAAAACATGGATAAATAAATTAAGCTAGCCACAAAAGCGACTTGGCGATTACGCCACATCATTCGTGCTAATAAATAAATAAGTAACGCACTTAATAGGATAGAAATAACTGAACCAAAGCGTACGGCAAAATTAGTGTGGCCAAATATTAACTGGCTAATATTATTAATCCAGTAACCTGCTACTGGTTTTTCAAAATAGCGGATATCAAGCATATGGGGAACAATCCAGTTCCCGCTCACCACCATTTCACGGCTAATTTCCGCATAACGTGTTTCATCAGGTTGCCATAATAACCGGCTGTTCAATGGAAATAAGTAGGTAAGAACAAAAAAAAGAGCCAAGAGGATGGCCCCGATTTTACTCGCCCGGTTATTCAACATAGTTTTGTTAGACCTCTTGTTGGCACCCTAACCAGCCTTCTCGACCTGGAAAGTCAGATCGGACAACTTTACCCATCGGAAGCATGTCTATATCTTGTGGTAGTAGATGGCTTAATGGACAGAATTCGATGCCTTCGTTTGCAATCATTGCCAATAACTGCTCAAATTGAGCCGCTTTTGACATTCCCTCAACTTCGGTATGAATAGTATAAACAGGTATACCCTGATCTTTTTTGATTTCATCAATAATAAATTGATTAAAATCTTCGTCCTTTACCTTAGTACCGACCACTTCATCATAAGTTGGTAATGTTACTGGAATTTGCACTGTACCGATAGAACCATTTTCTAGAACTGGCCTAAATGGATGCGTTCCCCGACAATCACTATTGTAGTCAAATTGGAAAGCTTCTTTAACCATTAGAACACGTTCATCAGCACGCCACCCAGCAACCGCAGAACATTTTACAGGTTTTTCAAGTGCTTTTTCCAGTGCTTCTACACCTAAACGAACCTGTTGCATTAATTCTTCTGTTGACCAACGGCCTACTTTAGCTTGCCAACCTTGATGATCCCATGAGTGTAATCCGACTTCATGCCCCGCATCTTGGGTTTGTTTCATCAAATAGCCTAAATTTTTGGCAATTTTTTTACCCGGCCACGCCGTACCGGCTAATAGAATATCCAGTCCATATAATGAAGCGGCATTCGACCTTAGCATTTTCCACAGAAATTTCGGTTTTAAAAGGCGCCATAAATGGCGCCCCATATTATCTGGACCGACACTGAAGAAAAAGCTGGCCTGAATGTTATGCTTGTTAAAGACATCCAGCAATTGTGGAATACCTTCTTTTGTACCCCGATAAGTATCCACATCGACTCTCAAGCCAACTTTCTTCATTACTTATTACCTAACTCTTCAACTGCACCACGTAAGAAGAAGTCTAATGTCTCTTCTACCGTTTGGCGTGTTTCGATAGTTGGTTTCCAATCTAATAGACGCTCAGCATTTTTGATGCTTGGTTTGCGGTGTTCAACATCTTGATAGCCTTTACCGTAGTAACTGCTACTTTCGATTTTCTTGAAGCCAGCAAATGGAGGGAAGTGACCGCGTAACTCATGTTTTTCAAAGCAATCTAACAGCATTTCTGCTAGCTCACGAATACTTGCTTCGTTAGTTGGGTTACCGATATTGATGATCTGACCATCACATTTGTTATCACGATTTTCAATAATGCGGAATAATGCTTCAATACCATCATTAATATCAGTGAAACAACGTTTTTGCTCACCACCATCAACCAGTTTAATCGGTGAACCTTCCACTAGGTTCAAAATTAACTGAGTAATTGCACGAGAGCTACCAATACGCGCTGAATTTAAGTTATCAAGACGTGGCCCCATCCAGTTAAATGGACGGAATAAAGTGAATTTCAGCCCTTCTTTAGCACCATAAGCCCAAATAACTCGGTCTAATAACTGTTTAGAAACAGAGTAAATCCAACGTTGTTTATTAATAGGACCGACGATTAAGCGTGAATTATCTTCATCGAACTCTTTATCATCACACATACCGTATACTTCTGATGTGGATGGGAAAATAATACGTTTATTGTATTTAACACAATAACGAACAATTTTTAAGTTCTCTTCAAAATCTAATTCAAATACACGTAATGGATTACGGGTATATTCAATCGGTGTTGCAATCGCTACTAATGGCAAGATCACATCACATTTCTTGATGTGATATTCAATCCATTCTGTATGAATGCTGACATCACCTTCAATAAAGTGGAAACGAGGGTTACCAATAAAGCGTTCAATTGCTGATGAACCGATATCCATACCGTAGATATCATAGTTACCATCTTTTAATAAACGCTCGGTTAGGTGGTTACCAATAAAGCCATTGACACCTAAAATCAGTACACGTTGACGACGTTTCACTTGTGCTGTTGCTTTTGGTCCAACGCGTACATCTGTCACGATCCCCATTTCAGTGGCTAAACGGCTGCCTTGAACATAAAGACCATTTTCACTTTGACCTGTGATAACTTCAATTGCACCTTTCGCACATGCGATAACTAAAGGCTCAGTTGAAATAACAGTACCCGGACGTTTACCTTGGTTATCTGCCACTGGACGTGCACGCCAGATAATCATTTTGCGCTCACCTAAGAAAGTGAAAGCACCTGGGTATGGTTCAGTAACGGCGCGAACTAAATTATGAACCGTTTTAGCATCTGCATTCCAGTCAATTAAACCGTCATCAGCACAACGACGACCATAATAAGTTGCTTGGCTTTCATCTTGCGCTGTTGTTGAATAGTTACCTGAGGCGATATGCGGTAACGTATGAGCCATTAATTTCGCCGCAGCTTCTCTGACTTTTTCATGTAAAATTAATGAAGTATCAGTATCTTCAATCGTTACTTTTTCTTGTGCAACGATATCACCAGCATCTGCTTTAGCCGTCATTTTATGTAAAGTGACACCAGTTTCAGTTTCACCATTGACAATGGCCCAATTGATAGGTGCACGACCGCGATATTTAGGTAATAAAGAGCCATGTAAATTAAATGCACCTTTAGGTGCTAAATTCAGGATCTCATCGCTTAGCATATGGCGATAATAGAAAGAGAAAATGACATCTGGCTTCATCTCACGAATACGCTCAATCCATAATGGATGATTAACGTTTTCTGGAGCAAACACAGTTAATCCCATTTCTGCGCTAACACGCGCTACGGATGAGAAGAAATGATTTTCGTTAGGATCGTCAGTATGGGTAAATACAGCTTGAATATCGAAACCCGCTTTTTCAAGTGCTTTTAAACCAACACAGCCAATATCATGATAGGCAAATACTATTGCTTTCATTAGTCTTCTTCCTGATTTTTGTTGGGTTTTTTAACGCCAACCACTTTTTGGATAAAATACCGAGGACGCGCTCTTACATCATTATAAATTCGGCCTATATATTCACCTAATAGACCCATTGCAACGAACTGCGCACCGATAAACATGAATAAGATAGCAAAGAGTGTAAACACTCCGTCTGCCGCCCAAATTGCACCGAAAATAAGTCGTAGTACAATCAATAATACGGCAAGTAAAAAGCCGGCAACAGCAATCACACTACCTACGACACTTAATAAACGTAATGGTGCAGTTGTCAGACAGGTTAATAAGTCGTACATCAAATTGATGAGTTTTAAGAAACTGTATTTTGAATCACCATATTCACGCTCAGCGTGAGCAACTTCAATTTCAATCGTACGACGAGCGAAGGTATTCGCTAAAATTGGGATAAAAGTACTACGCTCATGGCATTGCAACATCGCATCAATAATATGACGACGATATGCTCTTAACATACAACCATAATCGCCCATTGAACGACCTGTTGCCTTGGTTATCATGGCATTAATCATTTTAGAGGCCGTTTTACGAAACCACGAATCTTGACGGTTACGGCGTCGAGTTCCGACAACATCATACCCCTCTTCTGCGGTTGCCACTAAACGGGGGATCTCCTCTGGTGGGTTTTGTAAATCAGCATCTAAGGTAATGACTAAATCCCCGTCAGCTTGGTTAAAACCCGCCATAATAGCGGAGTGTTGACCATAGTTGCGATTTAAAATAATCGCAATAACATGGTTATCTTCAATGTTGGCAGCTTCTTCTAGCATTTTTGCTGAATTATCGCTACTTCCGTCATCAACAAGGATCAGCTCATACTCTTGTTCTAACTGTTTACAGCTTTTGATTGTTCGCTCTAAAAGCTGTGGGAGACTCTCTTCCTCGTTATAAACGGGAATAACGACTGATACTTTATTGATTTTTTCAAATGTTGACACTAGATATGCTCCGAAAGAATTTCATTGATCGCATCGACAACGCGAATAACATCTTTATTGCTCATATCAGGAAACAGCGGCAGCGAGCATAACGTTGCAGAGTTCCATTCTGATTGAGGAAGGGATAACGAAGGGTAGCGCTCACGATAATATTTTTGTGTATGCGCAGCACGGAAATGAAGCCCTGTACCAATCTCTTTTTGTTTGAGTTTTTCCATAAATGTATCACGATCGATACCACAGGCATTTTTATCAACTCTGACCATAAAGAGATGGTTAGCATGTAAGTGTGGATATTCCGGCACACTTAACATTTCCAATGGTGAATCTTGAAGTTTTTCACGATAAAGGGCAACTAACTCAGCACGTTTAGCATTCATTTCTTCTAAGCGACTTAATTGCACTACCGCGATAGCAGCATGAATATCCGAGAGATTATATTTATAACCAGGCTCAACGACTTCCGCTTGAGGTTTACGTCCTTGGACTTGACGATCAAAAGCATCAACACCCAAACCATGAAATTTTAAGCAACGGACTCGATTGGCTAATTCATCATCGTCCGTAACAACTAATCCACCTTCGGCACAAGTGACATTTTTAATGGCATGAAAAGAAAAAATAGAAGTTCCCTTCTCACCTATCCATTCATCTTTATATCGAGTACCTATCGCATGTGCTGCATCTTCAATTAGAGGAATGCCCGCTTCATCAGCAACCGCTCTGAGTGCATCAAGATCACAAGGCGCTCCGGCATAATGCACAGGGATAATTGCTTTGGTTCTTGGGGTAATCGCTTTTTTTACCGATTCAGCGCTAACCATTAATGTGTCACGATCAATATCGACCATTACTGGCTCTGCGCCTAATAACGTAATGATATTGATAGTTGATACCCAAGTTTGGGAAGGTGTAATAACTTCATCACCAGGCCCTATTCCCATCGCCATCAAAACAACATGCATACCCGCTGTTGCAGAACAAACCGCAATAGCATGTTTGCTACCAAATTTTTCACAAAAATCTTGTTCTAGCTGATGATTTTGGGGACCTGTTGCGATCCAGCCGGAGCGTAAAACGCTTTCAACTGCTTTAATCTCTTCATCCCCGATAGCAGGACGGGAGAATGGAAGAAAGTGACTCATAAAGATGTAGCCTAATTAATGAATGAATAAAAACTAATTATATACAATTTGCTGTTTCACAGCACCCGTTGTTATTAAGAAAGCCTTAAAGAAGGCTTAATAATTTCCGATGCGCAGACTCTGACTCAATAACATCACTCTATTACTTGCCAAATTACACTATTTGCTGATCTATTACATCTAATCTTAGTATTAAATGTAGTAGATAATAAATTTTCATCCAACAAAAGTGCTGAGTCACCTGAGTTGATTATTTTTCCCTCTAACATAAACCATAACTTATCTGCTTTTAGATAAGAATGATTCAAATCATGAGTGCTCATAATAATACTGCCACCTTGTAGACAAAATTTATCTAGCCATTTATCCAATAAAGTAAGTTGTACAATATCTAAATTATTTGTCGGCTCATCAAGCATCATTAATTTTCCTGTTAAATCATCGCTTGACCATAATTGTATAAAAGTGGCAACAATCCGAACACGTTGCCATTCCCCACCAGATAAATGATGAATATTTTTTGACAATAATTTATTGATTTGAAAATCGCTTAATAGTGCATTCAATTCTTGAATATCCATTTTTGATAACTGATAGGATAAAGAAAGATAATGAAACACTGGCATAAATGGCAAAGCTAACGATTGTTGTCTAACAACGCTTTGTATTCTAGAAAGTTCGGCAATTTTATAATCTCTCATTGAAGTTTCGTTTAAAAATATATTTCCAACGTATGAAACTTCACCAGCAATGGCCATTAACAACGTACTTTTACCCGCCCCATTCGCACCAATTAAATGAATGCGTTCGCCATCATTAACTTGTTCAGTAATACCATATAGTCTTTTATTGACAGCTAATTTATATAGTTTTAATTGTGCCATATTATAAGCGCTCCATCTGTTTAGTGGCTAATAACCAAATAAAAAGAGGTGCGCCTAAGGTGGCAGTTATCACGCCAATAGGGACTTCTGCGCCATTTAACATCAGCCTTGATATTAAATCAGCGAATATCAGTAAACTCGCTCCCGTTAAAGCACAGCCCGGTAACAAGGTTTTATAATGTGTGATACCAGACAATCGTAATAAATGCGGTACAATCAACCCGACAAAACTAATTGCGCCGGCTAGAGCAACGCTAAAACCAATTAATAAACCAACGGTTAAAATAAACCAATTACGCCATATAATCACAGAAATGCCGAGTTTTTTGGCTTCAAAACTCCCCAGAGAAAGGTAATTTAAAATATCGGCTTGCCAAATAAGAAGTGTGATGATTGGAAGTAATGCCCAAAATAATATTTGGTGACGCCAGTCAATGCCACTAAAGCTCCCCATAAGCCAGTACATTAATTGTCTTAAATCTAACGCAGAGCTAAAATAGACCAGCCAAGTCATAACAGCACTTGCTAATACCCCTAATGCTACGCCTATTAATAATAATTGAGCATTAGATAGTTTTTTTATTTGTGAGAAAAACATTAATAAGCAGGTGATCCCCAAAGCCCCTAATATCGCGGCACTGCTTATTAACCAGTATGCAGTTCCTAATTGGAAAACAATCAGTAACACAACACAAACACCCGCACCACTACTTACACCTAAAAGTCCCGGCTCTGCTAACGGATTTTCAAAGATTGCCTGCATAATGGCACCAGCAATCGCTAAGCTTGCGCCAACCATCATCACAGCCAATATTCTTGGAAGCCTAATTTGCCAAATAAATAAACTAGCTTCTTCAGTGAGCCATTTATTGGGGAATAACCAAATTTCACCGGCTGAAAGTGAGATAACAATAAGAACAAATAAAACTAACACCAGCAAAGTGAGTTTTAGCTTATCACTAATTTGCTGTTTGTGTCGTAATTGATTAAGCGGATCATCATATTGATTATTCATATTGTTTAGTAAATAGCCCATAAATTACGCTATTTTTATAAATATATTGCTAATAAATGTAGGGCAACATAACACAGTCCCTTTCAATGAAGAAAATATAATTTTCTATCCTAAGGAAATAAACCTTCCAGTATGATTAATTTTAAACCAATGATTATTCCCCTCAAGCACATCTTATTTAAACAATAAAATGACTATTAGGCGCTTATCACAGATAAGCAAAAGAAAAATAGAAGGAGTAAATCGTAGAAGTAAGTCGAAAAAAAACGGCTTTCAATAGAAAGCCGTTTTGGTGTTTAAGTATTACTCTTTTGGTGTCGCATTTTCAACCCGGCTTTTTAACTTTTGTCCCGGGCGGAAAGTTACAACACGGCGGGCTGTAATAGGAATATCTTCCCCTGTTTTCGGGTTACGACCTGGGCGCTGATTTTTATCACGTAGGTCAAAGTTTCCGAATCCAGACAGCTTCACCTGTTCTCCATTTTCCAGAGAACGACGCACTTCCTCAAAAAAGGCTTCTACAAGGTCTTTTGCATCGCGTTTGCTAACGCCAAGTTTTTCAAACAGATTTTCTGCCATTTCAGCTTTTGTAAGCGCCATAGGTCTAGTCCCTCAAGGATGCTTGGAATCGCTGTTTCAATGCTGCAACACAGGTATTGACTGTGGCAGCAATCTCATCTTCTTCCAGAGTATGCTCGATATCCTGCAAGATTAAGCTAATAGCGAGGCTCTTATAACCCTCCGCTACTCCCTTACCACAATACACGTCAAATAAGTTTATGCCAACTATTTGATTTCCGCCAACTTTCTTACATTCAGCTAAAATATCTTCTGCAGCCACATCATTTGGAACAACTACAGCGATATCTCTACGATTCGAAGGGAAACGTGAAACAGCTTTCGCTTGCGGTAAATTGCGGTTTGCGATTGCGTCCCAACGTATTTCGAATACTACCGTACGGCCGTTTAAATCAAGTTTACGTTCAAGCTCTGGGTGAACAACACCAATACAGCCAATATATTCATTTCTCAGATAAATCTCAGCACTTTGTCCCGGATGGAGCGCTGAATGATTGGCTGGTTTAAATGTAATTTCATCTAACTGGCCTGTCAATTCCAGAATTGATTCAATATTACCTTTCAAATCAAAGAAATCAACAGTTTGCTTCTCTAAAGTCCAATGTTCTTCATAACGGTTGCCCGCGATCACACCAGCTAGCATAAGTTCCTGACGTATTCCATATTCTGCTTGATTATCAGGAACAAAACGCAGACCTGCTTCAAATAACCTAACTCTAGCCTGTTGACGGTTCTGATTGTAAACCACTGTGGTTAATAATCCGGTCAACAATGACAAACGCATGGCTGACATATCGGCAGAAATTGGGTTAGGTAAGATCAACGCTTCTTCATTAGGATGTAGTAAGCTTTGGATCTTCGGATCAACAAAGCTATAAGTGATAGCTTCTTGGAATCCATTATCAACCAGCATAGTTTTCACACGTTTTAATGGCAGATCCGCTTCACGGTGGTCTGTCATAATCAGATCGGCACGTAAAGGTACATCTGGAATATTGTTATACCCGTAAATACGTGCAACTTCTTCAATTAAGTCTTCTTCAATTTCAACATCAAAACGCCATGAAGGCACAGTGGCTAACCACCCGTCATTTTCAACGGTGACGCCAAAACCTAAACGTGTTAACGAATCAACAACTTGTTCATCATCAATAACATGACCTAATAAACGGTCTAATTTTGCACGTGTTAATTTGATAGGAGCGACATGGGGTAAATAGCTGTCATTGGTGACATCAATAATTTCACCCACTTCACCACCACAAATTTCGAGTAATAATTTCGTTGCTCGCTCAATGGCCTGATATTGCAGCGCTGAATCAACACCACGCTCAAAACGATGAGATGCATCGGTATGTAAACCATAACGACGTGCACGGCCGGTGATCGCTAATGGAGAGAAGAATGCGCACTCTAAAAATACGTTTTTAGTTTCTTCATTAACACCAGAAGATTCACCACCGAAAATACCTGCCATTCCTAATGCTTGTTTTTCATCAGCAATAACCAGTACATCATCTTTTAAGGTGATTTCATTACCATCAAGTAAAGTTAGTTTTTCACCCTCTTTGCCCATACGAACAACCACAGCCCCATCGACATGGTCAAGATCAAACGCATGTAATGGTTGTCCCATTTCAAGTAAGACAAAGTTAGTGATATCAACGATTGGATCGATAGAGCGAATACCACCACGACGTAATTTTTCTTGCATCCATAATGGTGTGTTCGCTTTCACATTCACATTAGTGAAAACACGACCTAAATAGCGAGGACAAGCTTGTGGTGCTTCAACTCGCACAGGAAATGTCGCTGAAGAAGTGGCTGCAATTGGTGACATATCAGGGATTTGGCATGTCATTTTATTAATGACCGCGATATCGCGAGCAACCCCCATAATACCTAAGCAATCTGCTCGGTTTGGTGTAATGCTGATTTCAATCGCATTATCATTTAATTTTAAGTATTCGCGAATATCGGTACCGATAGGTGCATCAGCAGGTAATTCGATAATGCCTTCATGGTTTTCTGAGATAGCTAATTCAGAAAAAGAGCACAGCATACCTTCTGAAGGCTCACCACGTAGTTTGGCTGCTTTAATTTTAAAGTTACCCGGTAATACCGCCCCAACCGTTGCTACAGCAACTTTTAAGCCTTGGCGACAATTTGGCGCACCACACACGATGTCCAATAAACGCTCACCACCGACATTGACTTTTGTCACTCGTAGTTTATCTGCATTTGGGTGTGGTCCACATTCAACCACTTCACCCACAACAACACCGTGAAAATCACCGGCAACAGGCTCTACACCATCAACTTCAAGGCCAGCCATGGTTAGCTGTTCAGAAAGCTCTTCGCTACTAATTGCTGGGTTTACCCACTCACGTAACCAAAGTTCACTGAATTTCATGAGATAATCCCACCTTATTTAAACTGTTTGAGGAAACGAAGATCATTTTCGAAGAATGAACGTAAATCGGTGACACCGTAACGTAACATAGTTAAGCGTTCCATACCCATCCCGAAAGCAAAACCAGAATAAACTTCGGGATCGATACCTACATTACGCAACACATTTGGATGCACCATACCGCAGCCCAAGACTTCTAACCATTTGCCATTTTTACCCATTACATCAACTTCGGCTGAAGGCTCTGTAAATGGAAAATAGGATGGGCGGAAGCGAATTTCCATATCTTCTTCAAAGAAGTTTTTCAGAAAATCGTGCAGTGTTCCTTTTAAATTAGTGAAGCTAATGTCTTTATCAACAATTAAGCCTTCAGCTTGATGGAACATTGGAGTATGTGTTTGGTCATAGTCATTACGATAAACACGGCCAGGTGCAATAATGCGGATCGGTGGCTGTTTATTTTGCATAGTGCGAATTTGTACACCAGAGGTTTGAGTACGCAATAAACGTTTAGCATCAAACCAGAAAGTGTCATGATCAGCTCTTGCAGGGTGATGAGCAGGAATATTTAACGCATCAAAGTTATGATAGTCATCTTCAATTTCAGGGCCTGATTCCACAGAGAACCCTAATTCGCCAAAGAAAGTTTCAATACGTTCAATTGTGCGAGTAACAGGGTGCAGACCACCATTTTCAATACGACGTCCAGGCAAAGAGACATCAATTTTCTCAGCCGCTAAACGTTCGTTTAATAGTGCTGATTCCATTTGTTCTTTACGAGCGTTCAGTGCTTGCTGAACCTCTTGTTTTGCCTGATTAATGACCGCTCCAGCAGCTGGACGCTCTTCAGCGGGTAAGTCGCGCAGCGTGGACATCTGGAGCGTTAAATGACCTTTTTTCCCCAAGTATTCAACACGAACCGAATCCAGCGCAGCAACATCCTGTGCCTCTTCGATAGCTGCTTTAGCTTGAGCAACGAGTTCAGCGAGATGTGGCATCGTTTCCTCTTCCTTTGACCTGATGAGGTCTATTAGTTGTTATCAATGATGACGATTAAAAAATTGCCCTTTTGATTTCTGAACTCAAGTTTGAGTACTGAAAACAAAAAAGCCTCCAAAATGGAGGCTCCGGCGCTACTTTTCGTTTCTTTTCTTACGCGCAAAAGCCCCCAAAATTAGGCGCTAAAGTAAAAAAAGAAGCGGAAAAAAGCGATATTTAACATTGAGACATTCTCATTATGTGTAACTTATTGAATTTTACCATTAAGCCACAAATTTAGACAAAATAAAAGAGGGAGTTAACTCCCTCTTCCATTGACTTAATTAAGCCAGAGCACCTTTCGCTTTTTCAACTAAAGCAGCAAATGCAGCTTTGTCGAATACAGCGATATCCGCCAGGATCTTACGGTCGATTTCAATAGATGCTTTTCTTAATCCATTGATGAAACGGCTGTAAGACATGCCGTTCTGACGAGCTGCTGCGTTGATACGCGCAATCCACAGCTGACGGAACTGACGTTTTTTCTGACGACGGTCACGGTACGCATATTGACCAGCTTTGATAACAGCCTGGAAAGCTACACGATATACACGAGAACGTGCACCGTAATAACCTTTAGCTTGCTTTAAAATTTTCTTGTGACGAGCACGGGCGATAACACCACGTTTAGCGCGAGCCATATAACACTCCTAATGTCTATAATTCTGTTAAAAAAACTGATACTTATGCGTATGGTAGGCAAGCTACGACCAGGCCTAAATCTCCTTTAGAGATCATACCTTTTGGACGTAAATGACGTTTACGCTTAGTTGATTTTTTAGTCAGAATGTGACGGAGGTTAGCGTGCTTACGCTTAAAACCACCACCTGCAGTCTTTTTAAAGCGTTTAGCTGCACCGCGTACTGTTTTAATCTTTGGCATTTCTATAATCCACTTCGCATTGTTAATAACATAAAATAATAAGGCGAATAGCAGTCAGTCAATAAAGACTGACGCTATTACTTGAATTGCCTAACTATTTCTTCTTCGGCGCTAGCACCATGATCATCTGACGACCTTCAATCTTATTAGGGAAAGATTCAACAGAAGCCAGTTCATCCAAATCTTCACGGATGCGATTAAGCATTTCCATACCGATTTGTTGGTGTGCCATTTCACGACCACGAAAACGTAGTGTGACTTTGGCTTTATCGCCATCTTCAAGAAAACGAATCAGGTTGCGTAGTTTGACCTGATAGTCGCCTTCATCTGTACCAGGACGGAATTTAACTTCCTTGACCTGAATAACCTTTTGTTTCTTTTTCTGTTCTTTGAGAGTCTTACTTTTCTCATAGAGGAATTTGCCGTAGTCCATAATACGACAAACTGGCGGCTCGGCATTAGGACTGATTTCAACTAAATCAGCACCTGCTTCCTCGGCTTTCTCAAGAGCCTCTTTCAGACTAACAACTCCAATCTGTTCGCCGTCTAAACCTGTTAAACGAACTTCATGAGCGCGAATCTCACCATTGATACGATTCTGACGCGTTGATTGAATTCTTTTTCCGCCTTTAATACCTTATTCCTCCAACTGATGAAGACTTCTGCTTCTGATTTCTTGCAGAAGTTTTTCTTTAAAATCGTTAACGTCGATACTGCCAAGGTCTTTACCTCGACGAGTACGAACCGCTACTTTGCCTGATTCGACTTCTTTATCACCGCAAACAAGCATGTACGGAACACGACGTAAAGTATGTTCACGAATTTTAAAGCCAATCTTCTCATTTCTCAAGTCTGCTTTTGCACGAATTCCGGCATCTTGCAATTCTTTGACGAGTTTTTGTACATAATCAGCCTGTCCATCCGTGATATTCATCACGACAACCTGCTGTGGTGCTAACCAAGTCGGGAAGAATCCTGCGTATTCTTCAGTTAGAATACCGATAAAACGTTCTAATGATCCTAACACCGCTCGGTGAAGCATAACAGGTACTTTACGCTCATTATTTTCAGCAACATAAGAAGCGCCTAATCGACCTGGCAATGAGAAGTCCAGCTGTACTGTACCACACTGCCATGCACGATCTAAACAGTCGTAAAGTGTAAATTCAATTTTAGGGCCATAAAACGCCCCTTCACCCGGCTGATATTCAAATTCAATATTGTTATCAGTCAAGGCTTTTGCTAAGTCTGTTTCTGCAATATCCCATAACGCATCTTCACCGATGCGTTTTTCTGGACGAGTAGACAGCTTAACAACGATTTTTTCAAATCCGAAAGTAGAATATACATCATAAATCAATTTGATGCAGTTATTTACTTCACTTAAAATTTGTTCTTCTGTACAGAAGATATGTGCGTCATCTTGTGTAAAGCCACGAACACGCATTAAACCGTGTAATGCACCAGAGGGTTCATTACGATGACAGCTACCAAATTCAGCCATACGTAATGGTAAATCACGGTAAGAACGTAGACCTTGTTTAAAAATCTGCACGTGGCCTGGGCAGTTCATGGGTTTGATACAATATTCACGGTTTTCCGAAGAAGTAGTGAACATATTCTCTTTGTAGTTTTCCCAGTGACCTGTTTTTTCCCAAAGAACACGATCCATCATAAATGGACCTTTTACTTCCTGATAATCATATTCTTTTAATTTGCAACGTACAAATGTTTCTAACTCACGGAAAATAGTCCAACCATCATTATGCCAAAAAGCCATACCCGGCGCTTCTTCTTGCATATGATATAAATCAAGTTGTTTACCTATTTTACGGTGATCACGTTTAGCGGCTTCTTCTAAACGTTCTAAATAAGCTTTTAACTGTTTCTTATCAGCCCAAGCGGTACCGTAAATGCGTTGTAGCATTTTGTTATCGCTATTACCGCGCCAGTATGCACCTGCGATTTTCTGTAATTTAAAGTGATGGCAGAAACGCATGTTTGGCACATGGGGGCCACGGCACATATCAATATATTCTTGGTGATGATAAAGTGCTGGGTGTGCATCTTGACTGATATTTTCATCAAGGATAGCGACTTTATAATCTTCACCACGAGCAACAAAAGTTTCCCGTGCTTGTGCCCAAGTTACGCGTTTTTTAATGACATCGTAATCTGTTTTCGCCAACTCTAGCATACGTTTTTCTAACGTTTCTAAATCTTCCTGCGTCAGAGAATGATCTAAATCCACATCATAGTAGAAACCATTTTCGATAACAGGACCAATCGCCATTTTGGTTTGTGGCCATAACTGTTTAATTGCGTGTCCTAATAAGTGGGCACAAGAGTGACGAATAATTTCAAGACCTTCATCGTCTTTTGCGGTAATAATCGCCAGTTGTGAATCTTGCTCGATTAATTCGCAAGCGTCCACCAGCTCACCATTAACGCGCCCTGCAATGCAGGCTTTGGCAAGTCCAGGACCGATATCTGCAGCGACATCCATGACAGAGACTGCATTTTCAAATTGACGTTGGCTCCCGTCAGGAAGAGTAATAATTGGCATTTAAAATCCTTAGTTACAGTGGTGACCCATACGCAAGATCACATGCATTCTTAATTTTACTTTAAAATTTAATACGTTATTAGCAGTTACTTGCTTCACTCTGCAAGTTATGTACACCAAAGTGTTTAGGATAATAAAAGTGCTTTGGCATACTGCTATAACTCAAGCGTGATATTATCATAGCAACAACAAATTATATATGCTTTTAATTGCGCGAGTATATCTGTCTCCATTTGCTATTTACGCTAATTAAAATCATAGATATTAAATTAATAAATAATTCACTCATATATAAAGTTAACATCTATAATTGATTTTACTTTTCCAGCAGTTACACGCTCGCCAGTCATACCATACCTCGCCTTTAAACCTAATGAAGTCGACGAATTAACTCTACCTAAAGATATTGCTTTATTAGCAGGGATTACATATCCATTACGCATTAATTGAACCCCCATACCTTTAGAGACTTCCCCTGCAGAGCCTGCTAAATTAATAAAGGTTGTATCATCATCAGTGGTTTGTCCGGAAAGATAAAATGATATATTTTGTGGTTGCGCGCAGTGAATATTTAAATTGACCGGTGCTTCGCCTGGGTAAGGAGGTAAATTAACATTGACATTTCGGCTACTAACGTCGCATCCACTAATTGGCATTGTAACATCATATTTAGACACTATTTCCCACGTAAAATATTTAGGATTACCACCATCCCAATCCGCTATTTTATACATATTAATAGTTGCAATAGTTTCACCCGATCTAATGAGTACTCCTCCTGCTGGTGAGTTATTTATAGGCGTTAAATACAACATCATCGGCATCGGCATAGGGGTAAGATCACCGATATGTAAAACTTTAGTCGCACTATTTAAAGGTAATGAATATGTATTTCCATACCAATATACTGAACCACTAAAATTAAATAGTGGCCCAGATAAGCCCGTCCCTGGTTCTAAATTGATATGGTCAACATCTTGCCATCCACCATAACTATTCCAACATTTTAAATGCCTAGAGAGATCAACAATTAAATTCTGATAAGGTTGCACCTCAGCCTCTAATTGCACATAAATATTATAATTACCAGACTCAATATCATATCCATTATCAACACTGCACCCAAAAGATAATGCATATGCTGAAAAGAAAACAAAAAAAGGATAAAGAAGCCCCTTTATTATTAAATTCATTTACATATCCAATTTAAAAATATTAGTTAATATTATTTTAGCAATACATATAGATTTTGACAAAAAATATTAATAATCAATGAAATACATTCAAAAAAAGACTATACAAATAATATAACCTTGTTATTCTCTATTTATCCACAATAAATAGAGAATAAAAAATAAATTAATAAAATTAATTAATAAATCACATATCAAAAGTCAGCATTTTTATCAGTAAGTCGTTTACTGTCGATATTCACTGGGGGTTTTATGAAAGTATTGACGAAAAGCTTGGCTAAAAGCCGAATGTGAATCATACCCTACCGCTAAAGCAATATTTTCAATCGTTAATGATGTGTATTTGAGCAACTCTGCGGATTTAGCGAGTCGCTTTTGCATCACATACTGCATAATAGATATGCCTAATTCCGCTTTTACTTTGCGCTGTAGCGTACTGATTGATATGTTTAATGCACCAGCAATATCAGAAGCTGTTAATGGCATATGCAGTTTATCTTCTAGCCAGAGATCTAATTTATCCCCCCAGCTTGGTTGTACTTTCATTTGGGCTAATAGCAGACGTGCGAGAGTGGAATGATGTTCTGGCGCTTGAGGGTATTGATGTACCCACGCTAATAATCCTATTGCTGCGGGTGATAAGGCAAACATTCCCCCTCTTTCATTCAGTCGCCACTGTGATGTGACAGGAAGTTCTAAAATAAGATTTTTATTATTGAGATGACCAGCAAAAGCATGATCGATGGTAGGTGGGATAATTAAATAGTTTTGTTGAGAAATAAGAAAATCTTGCCGATTGAAATTAACTTCCATCGTTCCGGTTAAGCCAAAGATGATCTGCCAGATATTCTCATGCTGATGTGATACCGTATCTTGTGTATAACATCGCAAATGTAATTCAGGTAATAACAAAACATCCCCTTACACATTAACGCTCACAGTGAAATAAATACTACAACAAAATCGCTGTGAGCGTTAAAAGAAAAGGACAATTAGCTATAGATCATGCTAAACGAGCCCCATCAGGCACAGGTAAATTAAATTCTGCGAGAACGATAGCACCGTTTTCATCAGCAGCCCCGGTAATCAACACCTCAGACTTGATCCCTGCAATCCGCTTAATAGGAAAATTGCAAACACATAAAACTCGGCGACCAATTAGTTCTTCAGGGGTATAATTCACGGTAATTTGCGCACTAGAGCGTTTAGTCCCTAGCTCTCCCAAGCTGACTTCCATTACATAAGCGGGTTTCTTAGCTTTTTTATTTATTTCAGCACTTATAATTGTGCCAACCCGCATTTCTACCCGTAAAAAGTCATCCCATTCGATGGTGTTGGTGGTGTCTGTCATATTGCTACCTATTATTTTATTGCTATATCTTCATTAAGATTATCGAATAAGTATAGATTAGCATGACATCGGTATCCTGCCCTGTTGCTAAGCTGTCATTCTCTGTTGTTAAACACTCATGACGTTATTTTTCTCTTTATACAAAAACAAATTCTTAAGCTATTTTTAATCACCGTTAAAATAAGCGTACCAATTAATAAATTTGTTATGTATAAAAAGTATTCTTGCCTTGAAACTATTTAATACACCGACTTAGAGAATCGCCTATGAGAAAGATAACAGACTGGACTACCTTAGAAGGTAATTTAGTACGTTTAGTACCATTAAGCATGGAGCATGCATCACCATTACGTGAACTGATTGCTAAAGATAGGCCTGATGAACTTTGGTTTACCACAGTTCCTTCTGTCACTACATTAAAACAAGATATTGAGCATAAAAGACAATTACAAAAACAAGGAGTAATGCTTCCTTTTGCCGTTATTGATAAACGCCGTGAGCGTGTGGTGGGAGTGACGACCTATATGAACGTAGATAACCATACACCTCGAGTAGAGATTGGTTCAACATGGTATGCAAAAGAGGTACAAAGAACGGGTATTAATACCGAGGCGAAATATCTATTACTTAAATATGCATTAGAAGATCTGCAATGTATTGCTGTTGAATTCCGCACTCATATCTTAAATCAAACCAGTCGTAGAGCAATTGAGCGTTTAGGTGCAAAACTCGATGGCATATTACGTAATCATCGTTTAACCACCAACGGTCAACGCAGAGATACCTGTGTCTATAGTATTACCGATTATGATTGGCAAGCGGTGAAAACACATCTTGAGTGGTTAATGAAAAAATACCTATAACCTTCTTATAAATATAAAAATATTTCTTGATATCAACACTATTATTACTATTTATTTGCTATGATCGGTAGCCTTAATTACCTGTTGTTAGGAGCCTTTACACTCTATGTACTCTGTTTACCAGTTTTTTCAGGCTATCGGTCTTGGTCTTATTTTACTTCTACCGCTAACTAACCCACTCACCACGGTCGCGCTTTGGCTTGGTCTGTCGGGGAATATGACCAAGGAACAGCGTAATCAACAATCCTTTATGGCATGTGTCTATATTTTTATTATTATGACCATCGCTTTTTATGCGGGTCGTGTAATAATGACGACCTTTGGTATCTCTATTCCAGGCCCTCGTATTGCTGGGGGGATGATCGTTGCTTTTATTGGTTTTAGTATGTTATTTCCCCATACTCCCAATGTGGACGATCCGCTTTCAGAAGAAAAAAATCCGCATCGAAATCCTCAGGCGCCCAATATTGCTTTTGTGCCCTTAGCCATGCCAAGTACCGCAGGGCCGGGGACAATTGCGATGATCATCAGTACAGCAGCATCAATTCCTTCACGTACAGATATTGCGCAATGGGTATTGTACGTTGCACCTATTACCACTTTCTTTTTAATTAGCCTGATTGTTTGGCTTTCACTGCGCGGTTCAACCGGTATTATGCGCTATCTCGGTCACAGTGGTATTGATGCCATTTCTCGTGTTATGGGATTTTTATTAATTTGCATGGGAGTTCAGTTTATGATTAATGGTGTACTTGAAATCATTGCTGATCTCCCCGCTTTATTACAACAAGCTCAATCAGCGGCTGCTGCCAGCTTATCAGAAAAGTTATCCGCTAAATGATAAGCTGCTTTGACCTTCGCTAAATAGCGTGGTGCTTGAGATGCTGGATGATTTTTTTCAACGTAACGATAAAAATCATCCGCGCTCATGGCATTAATTTTGGCAATCGCCGCATCTCTATTTTTATCAAAAGTTCTGAGTAATGCACCCGCCCCATTCACATAAGCCAAAATAGTCGCGTAATAGAGTGTTTCAGGATTGGAGATCCCAGATAAATGGCGCTCTCTTAATAATTGAATATAAGCAGTACCTAAATCAATATTAGTAGCCGGATCTTTTAGCTGAGCGGTGGTTGGTTGCCCTGCTTTTCCTCTATTTTGATAAATATCTCTCCCCGCTGTGGATGCCTTTATTTGCATTAATCCAACCGCATTCGATTTACTTATCACTTCTGGCCTAAAATTAGATTCTACCTGAATAATGGCTTTAATTAAGGTTTCATCAACACCATAACGGGCTGAAGCTTGTTTAATATGCTCATCAAAAGGGGTGTTTTTCCATTGAGCAGTAGAAATTGAGGCATTATTAACTCTGTGCTCTACAGGCTGGCTATTTAAAAATCGCGGTGTCTCTTTTTTCGCCGTTTGGTGATTGGGATCTGCACACCCTGCCAGCAGTAAAATTGCCAAAGGAAATATTATGTTGGTCTTCACACGTTATCCTCATTATTTCGCCCTATGCTTTATAGGAGATTATTAAAAAACACAAACCTAACGCTGTCCATTAAAAAAATGGACTAAGGATAAGCTTCTCTCATAAAAACAGATACCTTAACCAGCAGTAAGCCATGATTTGGCTGTAAATTTCATCAATTGTGAGTATTAAACAACCTTTCACACCAATAGTTACCATCGATTGTTAATTTTTATAAAGAAAGACGACAATTTACTTAACATTTATTGAAATACATGCTGTTATCTTAGTATCAGCTGTTATCAAATAGCTATTTTCACTTTCACACAGAGATAACTTGACTTTTTTGAAACGATATTGATAATCATTATCAGTTAGAGAATTCCACGAAAATTATAAGGCTATATAATATGGATATGTTCCGCTCTGTAAATAAAATTTCGCTTACGGCATTATGCTTAGTTGCCTCAATCTTCTTTATAACCCCTGCACAGGCAAAAGATAAGCTAAAAGTTGTCACGACTTTTACTATTATCCAAGATATCGCACAAAATGTTGCTGGCGATGCTGCCGTTGTTGAATCTATCACCAAACCCGGTGCAGAAATTCATGATTATCAACCAACACCAAAAGATATTGTCAAAGCGCAAAAAGCTGATCTTATTTTATGGAATGGGTTAAACCTTGAGCGTTGGTTTGAACGTTTTTTCAATGAATTACGTAATGTGCCTGCGGTCGTTGTCACTGAAGGTATTACCCCTATGCCTATTCGTGAAGGGGCTTATAAAAACAACCCAAACCCACATGCATGGATGTCGCCTAATAATGCATTAATTTATATCGAAAATATTCGTAAAGCGCTCGTTGAACACGATCCAGATAATGCCGCAATTTATAACCAAAATGCCGCGCGTTACGCTGAACAAATTAAACAACTTGATGCGCCATTAAGAGCAAGATTAGCGCGTATTCCTGAAGAAAAACGCTGGTTAGTAACGAGTGAAGGTGCCTTTAGCTATTTAACCAATGATTATGGTTTTAAAGAAGTGTATTTATGGCCAATTAATGCAGAAGAGCAAGGCACCCCACAACAAGTAAAATACGTGATTGATACCGTAAGAGAACATCATATTCCTGTCGTGTTTAGCGAAAGTACGATTTCCGATAAACCTGCTAAACAAGTGAGTAAAGAGACTGGTGCAAAATATGGTGGCGTTCTTTATGTAGACTCACTTTCTGCCCCAGGTGGAGAAGTCCCTACTTATATTGATCTACTTAATATTACTGTCGATACCATTGCGAAAGGATTTGGACAATGAATGATAAAAAAATAAATCCTACTCTTACTGTTGATAATGCAACGGTAACCTATAACAACGGTCACACTGCTATTTATGATGCAAGTTTCTCTATCACTGGTGGCACAATTTGTGCCCTAGTGGGCATCAACGGTAGTGGTAAATCCACACTTTTTAAAACCATTATGGGATTAGTCAAACCCTCAAAAGGTACCGTAACATTAAATAATCAACCTATTCAGCAAGCACTTAAACAGAATATGATTGCTTATGTGCCACAAACAGAGGAAGTTGACTGGAACTTTCCTGTACTGGTTTCTGATGTGGTGATGATGGGACGTTATGGAAAAATGGGTTTTTTTCGTATTCCATCGAAACAAGATCATGAAGTGGTTGAAGCTTGTTTAGAGCGTGTCGGTTTATCAGGCCTTGGACATCGCCAAATTGGTGAGCTATCTGGTGGGCAGAAAAAACGGGTATTCTTAGCACGAGCAATGGCACAAGAAGGCACCGTACTGCTATTAGATGAACCTTTTACTGGCGTGGACGTAAAAACAGAAAATGCCATTATTGAATTATTACGTAACTTGCGTAAAGAAGGTCACCTAGTATTAGTATCAACTCATAACTTAGGTAGTGTACCCGAATTTTGTGATCACGTTATTTTAATTAATAGAACAGTGCTTGATAGCGGGCCAACAGAAACCACCTTTACCCAAAAGAATTTAGAGCATGCTTTTGGTGGCGTATTGCGTCATATCAGCTTATCAGGCCCTGATCTTCACGACGACGACGATCCACGTTCACTTACCGTTATTACCGATGATGAACGCGCTGCCGTTTTCTATGGTCACCATGAACAACATACTCCCGCTCATCAAAGTAAGCGTAAACAAGGAGATTAGCGATGCTAGAATTACTCCTACAACCTTTTGAGTATAACTATATGGTAAAGGCTATCTGGGTAAGTGCCTTAGTTGGTGCTGTCTGTGCCTTTTTATCTTCTTACCTTATTCTTAAAGGTTGGTCATTAATGGGAGATGCCCTCTCCCACTCCGTCGTTCCCGGCGTTGCCGGTGCTTATATTTTAGGGTTGCCATACGCAGTGGGTGCTTTTTTTACGGGTCTACTTGCTGCTTTATCAATGACTTTTATTCGTCACATCACACGATTACGTGAAGATGCGGTGATTGGCTTTATTTTTTCTACTTTTTTTGCTTTTGGTCTGTTGCTGGTTTCATTAAACCCTACTGCCGTCAACGTTCAGACCATTATTTTAGGGAATATTCTCGGCATTGCTGATGAAGATGTCTGGCAAGTCGTTATCATTACTGGTGTCTCTTTTCTTATTCTATTTTGTATGTGGAAAGATTTATTAGTTGTATTTTTTGATGAAGTACATGCTCGCTCTATTGGTTTATCCCCTTTAAAACTAAAAATCATCTTCTTTACCTTGCTCAGTGCATGTACCGTTGCTGCGCTACAAACGGTCGGCGCTATCTTAGTTATTGCTATGGTAGTTACGCCTGGCGCTACCGCTTATTTACTCACTGACCAATTTAAACGACTCGCTATTATCGCTATTTGTATTGGTACAGTAACCAGTGCTGTTGGTGCTTATCTAAGTTATTTCTTTAATGGTGCTACGGGGGGCGTTATCGTCACAATGCAAACCGCCCTTTTCTTATTAGCCTTCTTATTTGCGCCTAAACATGGCATGTTGGCAGCCCGTCGCCGCGCACGTCAAAGTTCACAAGCACTTATTTCACAATCCCAGCATCCAAAAGACGTTACTCAACAAGAAGAGGTGCAACTATGAATGAATTAATGGAATTTTTCATTGAACCTTTTCAATATCCTTTTATGCAACGTGCAATTATTGCCGCGGTTATCATTGGTATCGCCTGCGCTATTTTATCTTGCTATATGGTGTTAAAAGGTTGGTCACTAATGGGAGATGCTATTTCTCACGCTGTTTTACCTGGCGTGGTATTAGCTTATGTCACTGCAATTCCTTTAACGATAGGGGCTTTTCTTTCGGGCCTATTTTGCTCATTTGCAACAGGTTATTTAAAAGAGCATAGCCGAATAAAAGAAGATACGGTAATGGGAATTGTCTTTTCTGGTATGTTTGCTGTTGGTTTGGTGATCTTCGCTAGTGTAGATACTGACCAACATTTAATGCATATATTATTTGGTAATATCTTAGGTATCACCCCAGATGTGCTTATACAGATTAGTGCTATTTGTTTAATTACTATTACTATTATGCTGGTTAAACAAAAAGACTTTATGTTGTATTGTTTCGATCCTAATCAAGCAAGAATTGTCGGTCTCCCGGTCGCTTTATTACATTATGGCTTACTCTCTATTTTGGCGTTAACGATTGTCGCCTCGATGCAAGCCGTTGGGATTATTTTAGTGGTCGCCATGCTGATTTCTCCGGGGATCACCGCTTATCTATTAACGCGAAGCTTCTCTCGAATGATCACACTCGCTATCCTTTTTTCTGTTATATCGAGTGTTATTGGTACATTTATCAGTTTTCATATTGACGGTGCCACAGGCCCTTCTATTGTACTCACGCAAGCGGTGTTCTTTATTATTGCATTACTCTGTAATCAGATTAAATTGGCAAAAATAAAACGGCAAACTAAACCCGCCAATGCCTAATGAAAATCTTTATTACTATAAAAACGGGATAATCATCCCGTTTTTTAGTTTTATACTGTATTGATTTAATTAAAGTGTTATTGTCATAGTATAAACATCGCTCGTTACTATTTGGGTCTACTAAGTAAACAACTTTGCGAGGTGTAATCTATGTGGCAGAATATTGGTCGTTTGCTTGAATCAAATTTAGGATTTTCAGCAAAGATCAGCGAAAAACACCACCTTTCAAGCGGTGATATACACCACACTTGGAAAATTCACTATGGTGAGATCCCTGTCTTTGTAAAATCTAACCTACGGGAATTTTTGCCCACCTTTAAAAATGAAGCAGAACAGCTTGAAATGTTGGCAAAAAGCCAAACGATCCGTATTCCTCGCGTATTAGGCATTGGCAATAGTAAAGATACTAGCTTCTTACTGTTAGAATTTCTGCCTGTGCAACCTTTTACACCTCACAGCGCGTATTGTTTTGGTCAACAGTTAGCTAAATTGCATCAATGGGAAGAACAACCCCGTTATGGTTTTGATTTCGATACCCATATAGATACCACTCCTCAAGCAAATGGTTGGGAGAAGCGCTGGAATTACTTCTATTCGGAAAAGCGTATCGGTATCCAGTTGCAACTCGCTTCAGAGAAAGGGATGGTTTTCGGTGATATAGAAGAAATCATTCAAATCATTAATCACCGTTTAGCCGATCATCATCCACAACCCTCGCTATTACATGGCAACTTATGGCCTAAAAATTGTGCTGCTATAGGTCAATCTGAAGGAACGATGTTCGATCCTGCTTGTTATTGGGGTGATCGCGAATGTGATATTGCCATGTTACCGCTATGCTCTTCTGTGCCGGCCAATATTTTTGATGGTTACCAAAGCATCTGGCCTTTATCTGAAAAATTCCTATCACGCCAGCCTATCTACCAACTCTACTATTTCCTTAATCGCTGTCATTTATTCGGTGAAGAAAAAGATTACCTAGCAGCCAGAAAAATCATTGATGATTTGCTCGGCACACACTAAAACAATCTGATTTTATTTACCCATAGATAAAAATAAACCTCGCAAAATGTTACCCAGCGAGGTTTATTTTAATTAAGTCAATGTGATAGATAACTACCAGCCTAAAAATTTCAGCAGAAAATAACCAATTGCGATCACAATAATAGGTGAAATATACAGCACCATGACTTGAGTAAATAGTGTATGTCTTGGCAATTTTATATTCTGCTCTAGCTCTTGCGCTGTAATACCACTTTTTAGTGCTCGTTCAATAATTAGTTGATCTTGAATATTTTCTTTTAAATATTTCACTTGGCGATACATTCTTAACCCTGATGCACTCAGTGCTAAGCCAATAAACATTAAAAAGAAGATCACAAAGAAGATAATATTCTGTTGGCTAAAACCTATTTGAGTGTTGGGTACTGGAGAATGACGCCAAAAAAAGTCTAGCCACGGGGTGTTAAATTTTACCATTTCTGCTAATACTCGAAAAAAATCATTAATTACAGCATTAACACCCTCGCCATTTGCTCTTGGGATCGCAGCTAACTCAATCAACGAAACTGTCGTTGAAATAAAGGCAGGAATAAAAATAAGCCAACCAATAACACGTTTTACAATGGCATATATTCCTGCATGTTGATAACTCATTTTGTCCTCACTCATAGAATTCGGCAATATGCACCTAAATATCCTAATCTAATTAACGGCTAATATGTCAATAATTTAATAGCTATCATTTTCTCTATTTATTTTTTAAAAGAAATAAGAAACTGATTAAAAAAGATTTTCCAATCAACTCTTGCTACAATCATTTTTCATCAACATAGACCTTATTATGGAGAGTAAACATGTCTTTTAAATTGCCCATTGAAGCCGCTATTTTTGATATGGATGGTTTGCTAATCGACTCAGAGCCGTTTTGGGCACAAGCAGAACATGAGGTCTTTGCACAATTAGGTGTCGATTTATCACTTGCTGACAGCATGCCCGACACCGTCGGCTTAAGAATAGATCAAGTTATCGAACTTTGGTATCAAGTATCACCTTGGCAAGGCGTAACACAACAAGAAGCTAAAGAGAGAATGATTGCTCGCGTTGTACAACTTATTGAAGATAAAAAACCGTTGCTCCCTGGTGTTGAACATGCCCTATCTTTATGTCAATCATTAGGTTTAAAGATAGCCTTAGCCTCAGCATCACCGCATTTTATGCTAGAGCGTGTACTTGAGTTATTTAATATTCGTCATTACTTCTCTGCTGTTGTCTCTGCAGCTGATTTAGCGCACAGTAAACCTCACCCAGAAGTCTATCTCAATGCTGCTAAGGCACTTAATGTCGCACCCATTAATTGTGTCTCTTTAGAGGACTCACGCAATGGTATGATTGCTTGCAAAGCTGCAAGAATGCGCTCAATTGTTGTGCCTGCAGCGGAGCAGTTTAATGACAAATGTTGGGGATTAGCCGATGTTAAAATTGCCTCTCTCAACGAATTAACCAAATCTCAATTATTAGGCTAACGACTTTAGTTATAGCCTATAAAAATTTATAAAAGGGTATCATTTATTGTCGATATCCTTTTTCTATATTAATTCTCATCCCTTATCTAAAATTTGGTTATTTTTAACACATCCGAATAAAATATTTCTGTTATTGCTTAATAATTAAGGCAATTTTTATCTTTTATGTCTGTTAGTTGCTGTAAAAACCTTTTATACTTAAGCACTGTATAAATGAACAGCAAGCGGTAAAAACCGCGTATAGGCATAGATAAGGAATGACAGCCGAAGGACATTTACTTTTTTCTGTTGCAACACTCGTCTTAGCACAGAAATTAGAAATAACCCCCGTTCTTGCTCAAGGTGATTGGTTTCACATGATCCCTGCTGTCTTATTAGGTTCACTACTACCAGATTTAGATCATCCAGGCTCTATATTAGGACGCCTCTTTCGGATAATCTCATTACCGCTATCAAAACTCTGTGGTCATCGTGGCTTCACACATAGCCTACTCGCCTTTTGTGGTTTAGCCATTTTATGGGAAACACAAGTTGCGCCTTATATCACGATTTCGGCTGATTTTTTTCACGCCCTTTTGCTAGGTTACTTAAGTCACCTACTGGCAGATATGCTAACACCATCAGGTGTACCTTTTTTATGGCCACTAAAAATGCGTTTTGCCTTACCGATTTTAGCGAAAAAAAATAGCAAAAAAGGAGAACGATTTATTTCTGTCATCATCTTAGTTGGTGCACTATTTCTGCCCCCACACCTAACTTTTTCTCTTCCCACACAAATAAATCACTGGTTACAAATGTACCACGATAAACGTACACCTTTTTAACTCTCCTTGACAGTTCTCTACTTTCCTCTATCTATTTATAGTTAATTAGTCTTTTTTATACCAATCTTCCTTGTTTTTATAACTAAACGACTATATAAAAGAATAATTGATTATAAAAAGTTATTAACAATACTGTTACCATATAGCGAGTTGATGCTGTTATATCCTTTCTTATTACCTAAGAACTCATATCGCATACAATCGCCAAATTTATATATAAAAATCTCGTTGGAGAGTTAAGATGAATTTTCCGTTAATTATTAACGTACTCGTCTTTGTTGTGCTATTACTCATCTTGGCTAAATTAAGCCAACGTCAGTGGAGCCTGTCAAAGAAAGTTCTTGTCGGTTTGGTCTTTGGGGTGGTGTTTGGGCTGGCGTTACATGCATTCTATGACGCACACGATCCTATTATTAAAGAATCTATCCTTTGGTTTAACATCGTTGGTAACGGTTATGTACAACTATTACAAATGATCATTATGCCATTGGTATTTGCTTCTATTTTAAGTGCAGTATCACGTTTACACCAAGCATCATCATTGGGAAAAATTAGTGCACTAACCATTGGTACACTTCTATTTACAACGGCAATTGCTGCTCTTATCGGTATTGTTATAGCCAATATCTTTGGTTTAACAGCTGAAGGTCTTGTTCAAGGGGAACAGGAAGCGCAGCGTTTAGCCGCTATTCAACATAATTATATAGGTAAAGTGTCTGACTTAACTGTACCTCAATTAATTTTATCTTTTATTCCTAAAAATCCATTTGCCGATTTAACTGGTGCAAGCTCAACCTCGATTATTAGTGTAGTTATCTTTGCGGTATTCCTAGGAATGGCTGCAATAAAACTGCTTAAAGAAGATAAACCTCGCGGTGAAAAAGTATTAGCAGCGATTGATAGCTTACAAGCGTGGATCATGAAGTTAGTCCGTATCGTTATGGCATTAACACCTTACGGTGTAATGGCACTGATGACTAAAGTTGTGGCAAGCTCCAATCTGCATGACATTATTCAACTCGGTAGCTTCGTTGTTGCCTCTTATGTTGCGCTGGGCTTAATGTTTGTCGTTCATGGTTTATTAGTTGGATTTACTGGCTTAAGCCCAATTAAATTCTTCAAAAAAGCAGGACCATTATTAGCATTTGCATTTACAAGTCGTTCGAGTGCAGCCAGTATTCCATTAAATATCGAAACACAAACTCGTCGCATTGGTGTTCCTGAATCGATTGCCAGTTTCTCATCGTCTTTTGGTGCGACAATTGGTCAGAATGGTTGTGCCGGTATTTATCCTGCTATGTTAGCCGTTATGGTGGCACCAACAGTCGGTATTAATCCTTTCGATCCTCTTTGGATTGCCACTTTGGTAGGTATCGTAACCATTAGCTCAGCAGGTGTTGCGGGTGTCGGTGGTGGTGCAACCTTTGCAGCCCTGATCGTTTTACCAGCAATGGGATTACCTGTAACACTGGTTGCCCTACTGATTTCTGTGGAGCCTCTTATCGATATGGGTCGTACTGCATTAAATGTCAGTGGCTCTATGACCGCAGGTACTATTACTAGCCAAATGATGCGCCAAACAGATAAAGAGATCTTTAATCAGGAAGAAGAAGCTGAACTTAATGTTAAATAAATGATTAACAAATCAAAGTCCTCAGCAAAAAGTGAGGACTTTGTCAGCAATCTAAAAAGGATAGCCTAGCTATCCTTTTTGTTTATAAGCTCTATTAAAATTAAGTAATACCAGCTATAACTTAATCATCAACTAAATGAACATATTTATGATTTGATATTAGGTATAACCACTAATCTTAAGATATTTAACTACTTTATTCCTTGACCTTCCCCTAAGGTAATAGCTAATCATTTTTATAGTTAATGATTTCTAAGATAGTTAAGGGCTTTGATATGCAACATGTTACATTGACTCGACGCCAATCGATATATTCTTATTCAGGGGCATTTATTTTTATTCTGGCAATGATAGCTATCGCGAGTTTAGGCAATGATCGCGAAATTGTATTGCCTGAAATAGCGGCAATGGCTATTGCATTATGGGTCTACCGTGAACAAGACTGGATGTTGCACCCTGAAAAGGTATTTTTATGGCCAACCGTTACCGCACTGCTAGGTTTTGGTATTAATTTATTAACTTTACCCTTTATTGCTAAACTTGTTTTAGTACTTATGGGTATGCTGCTATTTTTTAGTATATTCAAATATAGCTTGGCACCCGCATTAGCAACTGGCTTTTTACCTATCGTAACAAATGCGACAGAGTTTTCTTTTATTTTTTCGATTGTTATCACAACGTTTATTTTAATGGCTGTTGTGATATTTGCTAAATTAAAAACTAATTCTAATCGTGAAGCGCAAATTAAACCTAATTTAATGGCAATATATGCAGTAATTATTGGCTTAAGTATTATTGTTGCTTCTTTAGCTAATTATCCACATTTGGCAGTTTTGCCCCCCGTTGCTGTTGTTATTTATGAATCACTGCATATGAAAATGTATTCTTGGCGTATGGTTATCAAACAATCAATAGTGCTCACATTATCTGCAACTATTGGCGTTACCTTATACCTGATAATAAATCATTGGGTTGTTGTCGCATTACTGAGTATGCCATTAATGTGGGGACTATTGTCTATATTTAAGATGAGAGTGCCTGCTGTTTATGCTTTCCCACTATTAGCATACGTTTTTCCTAGAGATGCATTGCCTTTACTGCCGATTGCTTCATTGTTCGTTTCGTTTGGCTCTTTAGGAATGGTATTTCTTTATCGGGCGGTAACGGGCACCTTGATGCCAATGGAGCATAAAATTTAATCTCTAACTGATTATTTTTATACATAAAAAATGCCAGAAACATTTCTGTCTCTGGCATTTGTAAACTGATAATTAAAAATTATTTATCGCTAATAGTTTCTTTTATTTGAGATATTCGCCACTACGTAGTGCTTCAATACGCTTATCTAATGGCGGGTGTGATAAAAATAACTCACTAAATGACTTATTACGGCCATTAATACAGAAAGCCATCATACTGCTTTCTTCTTGTGGCTCATAGCTGGTTTTTAAGCGTTGTAATGCCGCTATCATCTTCTCACGGCCAACCAGTTTTGCAGAGCCTGCATCCGCATGGAATTCACGGTAGCGAGAGAACCACATCGTAATGATACTTGCCAAAATGCCAAAGACAATTTCAAGCACCATAGAAACGCCCATGTATACCCATGGGTTTCCGTTACTGTTTTCACTCTCTTCATCGCTCGAAATAAAATTCGCCACAAATTGAGCAATGATACGGGAGATAAAGATCACGAAAGTATTCACAACACCTTGTAACAAGGTCATCGTTACCATATCACCGTTGGCAACATGGCTAATTTCGTGTGCAATAACAGCTTCCGCTTCGTCACGGCTCATACTGGCTAATAATCCGGTACTCACCGCCACCAGCGAAGCATCACGACGAGCTCCTGTTGCAAACGCATTAATATCTGGTGCATCGTAGATTGCAACTTGAGGCATTTTAATCCCCACTTGCTCAGACTGACGTCTTACAGTATCAAGTAACCAACGTTCTACTTCAGAGGTTGGATTTTCAATCACTTGACCACCAACGGATCGTAATGCCATCCATTTTGACATAAGTAAAGAAACAAATGCACCACCAAAACCAAATAGGCCAGCCATGATCATTAAACCCTGAACACTGCGGCCTTGAATACCTGTTAAAGATAAGATGATCCCGAACACAAACATGACAGCTAAGTTTGTTAACAGGAATAAGGCAATCCTCATCATATTGATACTGTTCCTATTTTATCTAATTACCACATTGCAAAAACTATCTTATAAATAAGGTTTTTTTTTATTTTATCAAGTCTTTTAACTTGTTTGCTACTAAAAACGATATAACTTTACATTTTAATAAAAGAAAATGTAATTAATAGCTAAATTATGGAAGATTATTTTCACATAGAGGAGGAATAACAGTCTAGGCAAGATAGGCCCGAAAATAAATGCCTAGTGATGAAATTTTAACAAAATAAATTAATTGAAGACGTTTTGTTAGATTAAAGGTTAGGATGCCAGCTTTATCTATTTTTGTACATGGCTTACCATCAGGCAAGCCATGCACCTATACAGGGATGAATTCTGTTATCCCTTATCCTATAAACAATTACATTTTAAAACGATATGTCGTTGTCATAGAGCCTGATAATGAGTGAGCACGTCGTGAGTGACCATCATACAGTTTTGGTGTGGTGTAATCATTTTCTTGTTGATGGTGCCAACCAATACCGCCACTTAACGAAATAGAAAGATTAGCCGTTGGCTTCCAGTAGCTAAATAAGCCAAACTGCCCTTGTTTTAATCTTTCGCCGGAGTAACTAAATTCACTATAGTTAGTCCTTGCACCAACAGACAACTCATTGTTAACTTTGTATGCAGCTTCTAATGCACCCATCACTTCACCATCACGCACATAGTCAATATCTGCATAAGCTGGTGAGTTAAAGCGTCCACGAGTATTCCCAATTGGGTTACGCGCAAATTGACCAACACCATTGGCTTTTTTCGCATCGGTATAAGTCACACCCGTACGAATGGTCCACGCTGATTCAGGAATACGCCATTCCATAGTACCAGCAAAGTGCCATGCATCCTTATCAAAGTTACGTTTACCTGCATTAGCATTGGTTAATGTGCGTTTTCCTTCACTGCCATAATCGTGGTAATAAACAACACCACCTAGAGTAACGTCTGATGTTAACTTATATTTTGTTTCTAAACCGTGTTGACGGAATACATCATCCGCCTGACCATAGAAATAATAGACTTTTAATGGTTTGGAATTATAGTTAACTCCACCAGTAATAACATGGTCAATATTATGTCTAACACCATTACCATCACTGAAATACATTCTATCGATATTTGGGCTATCACGACGCATAACTTTTCCGTCGAGATACAGCAAATCTAAACTCCAATCACCCATCGCCGTATTAGTGTAATAGCCGTTATAACTGTTTAATGATAAGCGCTGTGAGTTAGTAAAAATACCTGTATTCTTCAAGGTAAACCAACCCGCTTTACCATTAATTAAAACAGGATCTAAATCGAATCTCACTTTTGCAAAACGTTGACCAATTTTGTTATAGCCTTTTGCTTCACCATCATCATTATATAATATGGCACGAGAAGCGAAGTCTTTACTTGCTCCTAATTTAATACCACCATAATAAGAAACATCGAATCCTAGAATGCCACCTAAATAGCCAGATCTGAAATCAGCTTGGAAGTTTTGACCCCAAGCATTAGCAACTTGTTTTCTATAACGTTGCTCTTGTTTATCAAAACGGTTTTCTGTTTTTAGGTATTTCCACATATTAATGGTAGTCAGCTCAAGTTCAGAATCAGAAATAAATGAGCTTTCTTTAATTGTATTTTCCCAATTCCCAGCATTAGCAGCGCTCACAGCTAAAAAACAAGGGGAAAACATAAACAACACCATTCTTTTTAGTTTCATTTTAAATTCAACCTGGTTAATAACTATTTAAATTTATTTATATTCAATAAGTTAAACAAAGTACTATTTTTATATTTAGCTAAAAGTAACGCTCGCTTAAATTGTATAAACTTAAGCCAAATCGCTATTTTTTTAGCATCAATAATGCTAGGTAGTCATCTCACCACATTGTTATTTACTTTTTTGAGCAATAAAATGCTTAAGCAAATTATAAATAACTTACCTTCTAGTCATTAATCCTTAATGAGAAAATCTATTCTAAAATTAGCGCATCTAGCGTTTATATAACTGCGCCGATGAGAAGAGATTTTGCACTTAGCATTTGGGTGAGATTTTTAATCTGTTACTATTACCTTAGTATGTCAGAATGATACAAAATTTTATGATCTGTATGCTATCGTAATTTTATGTCAACTAGAGCGATCATTGTCACAACATGTTACATTTATTGCAATAAGTAAACCATTAAATGTGAATTTAATCACATTTAATAAGGCATTTATTTTTTTATCTTATTTAATAGATAAAAATCTAGTTTTTATTTACCTTATAAAAGATTTTTTATCTAAACCCCCTTGTATTCCATTTGGTTATATTTTTCAAAGCTAGCATCAAATAGATTTTAAATAAAAACTTAGATTACATGATATTAAGAATATTTTTATATAAAAGCAGTTAAATATCTTAATGAATTCTTATGTTACTGGTAACTAAATATGACTACTAAGAAAAATAGCGAAATAATAGTATGAGATGATTTTCTCACTAAAGATATAACTAAGATTATTATAAAGTATTAGATACCAGATACTTTTTCAGACAAATATAGGGAAATAAAAACCCCCAATAATTGATTAATCAACTATTGGGGGTAAATTTGAATCACTTTCTTAAGTAGAAAAACTTAATTTAATAACTTCTTAGGTTTTAATACCTTTGCAAGATCATCCGCAATATTAGCCGTTTCATCTAAGTAAGGATCAGGGCCTTCATAATCCTTCGGTAAATCATCAAGTGATTTTAGTGGTGGCTTACCCTCTAACTTAAGACGTTGGTTAATACGCTGTAATTTTATGGCTTCTAGCTCTTTATTCTCTTTTTCGCGCTCTGCAAAATTAAGAATAATAAACTTATCTTCACCTTTGGCTTTAGCTTCATTGTAGCGCTTGATATCATCAAAAATATATGAAAACTCTCTATCATTCGCGATACGTTTAGCATGTTGATCCGTCAATGTAGGTAGTGCTTGTTTTATTTTCTCTGAATACTCAGACAGCTTATAATTAGCCGGTGGAATACTGTCCCAAGGTAAAGCATTATCTTCATTGCTTTCCCCCATTTCTGAATTATCAAAGCTTGGTAATAACAAGTCTGGTGTCACCCCTTTTAATTGGGTACTTCCACCATTAATACGATAGAATTTTTGGATAGTGTACTGAACTGAACCTAAACTAGGCCAATCAGGACTTAACATCTGATCATAAACTCGTGTCAATGAACGATATTGTTGCACCGTTCCTTTACCAAAGGTTTGCTCACCGACAATTAATGCGCGCCCATAATCTTGCATTGCAGCAGCAAAAATTTCAGAAGCAGAAGCACTAAAGCGGTTAACGATAACCACTAGTGGCCCTTTATAATAGACAACATCATCACGATCATAATCTTGGCGTACTCGACCATTATTATCACGGACTTGAACGACGGGACCACTTGGAATAAATAAACCTGATAATGCAATAGCTTCCGTTAATGCACCGCCCCCATTTCCACGTAAATCAATAACTAAAGCAGATACATTGTCTTTAGCCACTTTTTGTAGTTGGGTTTTAACATCATTAGTTAAGCCGACATAGAAACTAGGAATATCTAAAATAGCGATTTTATCACCATTAATCACTTTTTCGGTTAACTTGACCGCTCTATCTTCTAGGCGGATCTGTTCTCTTGTTAAAGTGATAGTTCTTGGCTTCGCTCCTTTTTCATCAGAGATAACTTCTAGTTTAACCTGACTACCTTTAGGACCTTTGATTAACGCGACAACGTCATCTAAGCGCCAACCAACCACATCAACCATGGGTTTATTATGTTGACCGACAGCGATAATTTTATCACCTACTTTTAGCGCTTTACTTTTAGCAGCCGGTCCACCCGTTACCATGGAATTAATCATCGGATAATCATCATCCATTTGTAATACGGCACCAATCCCTTCTAATGAAAGGCTCATTTCTGAATCAAAGGCTTCCGTATTTCTTGGTGATAAATAACTGGTATGGGGATCAATTTCACGCGCAAAAGCCGTCATGATAATTTGGAATACGTCTTCACTTTGGCTTTGTGTTTGGCGACGTAATGCAGCTTTATAACGTTTTGTCAGTGTTTCTTTGATTTCACTGTCTGTTTTGTCAGAGAGTTTAAGTGTTAGCCAGTCGTATTTTACTTTTTCATCCCAAAGCTTATCTAATTCAGCTTGCGTTTTCGGCCATGGCGCTTTGGTTCTATCTAACTGAAATTTATCTTGTCCAGTGAGATCGATAGGTTGATTTAATCGATTTAAAGCATATTGAAAGCGCTCAAAACGTCTTTTTTGCGCAAGGTTAAACAGATCATATAAAGGACCTAATTCACCTGTTTTTAAATATTCACCCACTTTAGTTTTATCTTTATCAAACTGGGCAATATCTGACGCTAATAATACGTTATGGCTATAATCCAATAAATTAAGATAACGATTAAAAATCTTTTCGGAAAAACTCGCGTCTAACGAGAATTGACGATAGTGGGAACGTTCAAAACGAGCGGTGACACGTTCACTCACTGTGGAATGTTGTGGCTCTTGCTTTAATGTCGGTAATTGATTAATAGTCACCATGGCTGGCGTGGCTGGTTTATCAGCCATGACAGCAGAAGTGCCTGTTAACGCTAATCCGATAGCAAAAGCCACATTTAAAAGTTTGTTCATGCTCTGGTTGGCCTCCGTATCAGAACTTTAAATGTTCCGTGCGTACATTCATTGCCAAACCGTTAGGCAATTGTACACGTACACCCTCTTTCGCTATTTCTAGCACTGTCGCATCCATCACGCTACTTCCAACGTTAACTTTCAGCGATTGACCTACAGTAAGCACTGAGATGTCTTTGACTGGGGTTAACTTTTCAGTATTTTGGCGTGGCGCTTTGCGAGGCGCTTGATTAGCTTGCTTTTGAGGGCGAGGCTGTCGTTTTTCACCGTCTTTAGGTGCTTGACGACGAGGATTTGGCTTTTTCGCTGCCGGACGTTTACTGGTCTCCTTATCACCTTCAGCTTCGCGCTTTTTAGCACGTTGCTCAGCTCGTTGAGCTTGAACGCGCGCTTTCGCTTCGGCTAATTGTGTACGAGCATGTGCAATATGCTCTGCTTCCAGCTCTCCGCAGTCGTTACCATTCAAGTCGACACGTTTAGCCCCTTCTTTTACACCATAAAGGTAGCGCCAACTTGAGGTATACAAGCGTAAGGCAGAACGTAACTGTGTCTTACTCAGCTGAGTTTCATCTTTTAGATGCTCAACGAGATCTTGAAAAATACCGACTTTCAAAGGGCGTGCTTCACCCTCAGCGATAAAACACTTAGGGAAACGTTCCGCTAAAAAAGCGATGATTTCTTTACTACTGTTCAACTTAGGTTGATTTTCCATGAAATTTCCTGATTACAACGGTTTTGCCAACCAGCGCAGGCATGAACAAGCGACATTATAATAGTGTTGTCAACAATTTCTACGGCAAACGCCTGTTATCTTACACAAAATTCACAATATTTTGCGGTATGACACGTTTTTAAATGCTCGCAGAGCACGTCACACAACGCTTTAAGCCCATTTTCATCTTTTTTATCAAAACGACCAAAAATAGGGCTATCGATATCGAGAACGCCGATAATTTGTCCATTTACCTCTAAAGGTAGAACAATTTCAGACTGACTTGCACTATCACATGCAATGTGTCCACTAAATTGGTGCACATCATTAACTCTTAGAATTTTGTTTTCTGAGAATGCCGTTCCGCAGACTCCTTTTCCAAAACCAATCCTGACACAAGCCACTTTACCTTGGAAAGGACCAAGAACTAATGAGTTACCATCATTAAGATAAAATCCGACCCAATTTATCTTGTCTAACTTCTCGTAAATCAATGCACTGGTATTAGCAAGTGATGCGATAAAGTCATTTTCACCAGACAACAAGGCTGACAAATTATCAGTGAGTTCCTGATAAAAATTTAATTGTGGCATCAGAAGATCCTATTTGCATAACGAAAGCATAACTAAAATAGATAACATATCTTGTAATTTAGCTTATTTTATCTTGAGGTTGAATACAGACTTTTCAATAAGTCTACAAAAAAACGATAATACACACTAAAAGCGCACAAAAAAAATCAGATACTTATTATTGTAAAATGAAAAGCGTAAATATAATAAAAATGGTAATTTGTGACCCACTGAGTATAGAGGTTTTTTTTGGGCTTAAGCTAGGATAAGCGAGAAGAAAGACCAAATAGGCGGATAAATGAGCGATTTAGTCACCAAAGAAAGCAAATCAATACATTGTCAGGAGTGTGACCACCTCGTATCACTTCCTACAGACCTCAAGCGCGGCGAAGACGCCTATTGCCCACAATGTCAAGCCAAGTTAGCGACCTATCGTGATTGGTCATTAACTCGGCTATTAATTCTTTCTATCACCATGCTGATATTCGCGTCTATCGCTTTTACTCAACCTCTTATCAAGATCCATTTATTAGGGACCATGATATCAGCCAATGTTCTTGACGGTATTCGCTTAATGTCACAACAAGGCTCTCCATTAACGGCAACAATGGTTGCCTTTTGTGCCGTTGCCGCTCCTCTTAGTCTACCCATTGCCATTTTATATCTCCATTTAGGGGCTCGTTTACATCTAAATTTACGTCCCGTGCTATTAATGTTAGGTAAGCTAAAAGAATGGGTAATGCTGGATGTTTATTTAATTGGCCTTGGTGTTGCCACCATAAAACTAGGCGATTATGCCACAATCTATATTGGTCATGGCTTAGTTGCTTTTTCAGCTTTAATGGTTTTAAGTCTATTAATGCTTATTAACATTAATATGGATCAACTATGGCAACAGTTTTATCCGCAAAAAGAGATAAAAACGAGTCCAGCAACCTGTCATGCATGTCATTACCATTTTAAAAAGCCACCTTCGAGCCATTGCCCAAGATGTAAATCTTGCTATAGTGCTCGTCAACCAATGAGTTTGCAAAAAACCTGGGCAGCACTCATTACAGCGATGATCTTGCTATTACCGGCAAATTTATTACCTATCTCAATCTTTTATTTAAATGGCCAGCGTAATGAAGACACTATTTTTTCTGGTGTTCTCTCTTTAATTAATTCAGGTAATACACCTATTGCAATTATTGTGTTTATTGCCAGTATCTTTGTGCCTTTCTTTAAGATAATCATTATGCTGGGGTTACTATTGAGCATTCATTTTAACTCACGTATTCACCCTCTATTGCGCATGAAACTTTATCGATTTGTCTCTTGGATCGGCCGATGGTCAATGCTCGACCTGTTTGTGATTGCGCTGATGATGTCATTAATTAATCGAGATCAGTTAATGACATTCACTATGGGACCTGCAGCTTTTTATTTTGGTACAGCTGTCATTCTCACTATCCTTGCCGTTGAATGGTTTGATAGTCGTTTATTATGGGATACTTATGCAACAAGAAGAAAACAACACACAGGCAACCCAAGCCGAAATACGTCGCAAACGTAAAATTTCGACTTTTTGGTTACTCCCTGTTATCGCTATTTTTATTGCGAGTTGGTTGCTTTTCCAACACTGGCAAGAAAAAGGCGTACAAATCACCATCGATTTTCAATCAGCCTCTGGTATTGTTTCAGGGAGAACACCTATCCGTTACCAAGGTGTTGATGTAGGTATTGTACAGGACGTGACGCTCAGTAATGATTTACGCCGAGTCATTGTTACCGCTGATATTCGAAAAAACCTTGCTAATGCATTACGTAAAAATACGCAATTTTGGCTTGTTACCCCAAAGGCCAGTCTTTCTGGTGTTTCGGGATTAGATGCCTTAGTGGGAGGCAACTATATCAGTATGCTTCCTGGAGATGGGGAAAAGCAGTTTCAATTTGTTGCTCAAGAGGTTCGTCCTAAAGCCAACATTGATAAAAACCAACAAATTATCACCTTAACGGCGGATAATTTAGGCTCTCTTAATGTCGACTCTCAAGTTTATTATCGCAAAGTTCCGGTCGGTAAAGTTTACAGCTATGCCATACGTCCAGATAATCAAGGTATTTTTATCGAGCTGAGTATCGATAAACAATATGCTCATCTGATCCGCCAAGATAGTCATTTTTGGAATGTATCCGGCTTTCAGGGCAACTTTAATCTAAAGAGTGGTGCTTCTATTAAAATGGAAAGTGTTTCTGCTTTAATTAATGGTGCTATTGCCTTTGATTCTCCGGAAAATAGTCCCCCAGCCCAAGAAAATCAACAATTTGTGCTACAGTCTGCCACTTCCGTGGATGCAGGCAAAGCCTTATATGGTGAAGATGGATTAATTATCTCATTAACCAGTGAAGAGAGCTGGGGTGTAGATGCCGGGCAACCTATTCTATTTAGAGGCATTACGATAGGACAAATTATTCAGCGCAACATCAGTGATGATGGGGTTATTTTCGATGCCATCATTGCACCTGAATATAAACACTATATTTACGAAAACAGCAAATTTGTCGCTAATAGCCGAATTAACGTCAATATGGGCTTAAATGGTATTGAGATCCAAGGAGCCACACCTCAAGAGTGGCTTGAAGGCGGTATCCACCTTATTCCGGGTAGCCAAGGCGCCCCTAAAGAACAATATCGCCTTTATCGCAATGATTTTTATGCTAAAGCAAGTATTGAGGGCAATGAGTTACCTGTCACTTTGACACTTAAAGCAGCTAGTCTACCGGGGATTCAAAAAGGTTCCGTGGTGCTTTACCACCAATTCCAAGTTGGAGAAATCGTCGATGTACGGCCTTTAATGGATGAATTTGATATTGATGTCCATATTTCTAAGCAATATCGTCACCTGCTTACTGAAAAGAGTGTGTTCTGGACTGAAGGTGCTGCGAAGGTTTCATTAAATGGTGCGGGATTAACGGTAGAAGCAACGCCGCTAAACCGTGCCTTAAAAGGCGCGATAAGCTTTGATAACTTTGAAAATATTAATAACAATGTTTCAAGATATAAACTTTATCCTAGCGAAACGAGTGCTAGAGCCATTGGTGCTCAAATTACTTTAAAAACCTACGATGCCAGTAAACTTTCTGAAGGAATGCCTATTCGTTATCTAGGTATTGATATCGGTCAGGTGGAAACGCTAACCCTTTCTGCAGATAAAAAAGCGGTGAGTGTATCAGCGGTACTCTACCCTGAATATGTGAAAACTTTTGCACGCTCAGGAAGCCGATTTGCGGTAGTCACCCCTGAGTTAACCGCTTCAGGCCTCGATAATTTAGATTCTCTTATTCAGCCTTATATCAAGGCAGAGCCAGGCAATGGTGGCGTATACCGCATATTTGAATTACAAACGGCAAATATTACCGACTCTCGGTATCTAGACGGCCTTAACCTTGTATTGAATGCGACTGAAGCAGGATCTGTGCAAATTGGCACACCTATCTATTATCGTGGTTTAGAAGTGGGTGCGGTAACCGGACTAGAATTAGGTAATATGTCTGACAGAGTATTGATCCACATTAGAATTAGTCAGAAATATCAATATCTGGTACGTAATAACACAGAGTTTTGGCTTTCATCAGGTTATAACTTCTCATTTGGTTTAACTGGTGGAGTATTCCGCAGCGGTACATTTAAGCAGTTTATACGTGGTGGCATTACATTTGCTACACCGCCATCAACCCCACTCCAGGCTAAAGCAAAACAAGAGCAGAATTTCATTCTCAATGCTAAAGAGCCAAAAGAGTGGAATGAATGGGGTACTGCGATACCTAAGCCATAAACGGTAATATCATCAACTTTATTTAACACATTTATTTAAAACGGATCACAAAATTTGATCCGTTTTTTTTATTGCTAAAAAATACTTTGGAAATGACTTCCATTTATACTATGCTTAAAACTGTCCGATTAAAAAGTGCTCACCATGCTGTTCACTTTTAAGCTTAAACTATGAAAGCACAACACAACATCGCATAACCTTGGAGCTATAACATGAATAAAACAACCTTAAAAATTGCTTGTTATGAAATTGAAGATGTTACTTTGAAACACTCTTCCGATAACCAACTCACTTATGTTCATATTCCATGTGATTATGATAAAGAGTTTTGTATGCAATTAGATGGATGAGATGAAAACACCAGCATTCCTGCGCAACTGAAAGATAAAAATATTCTGCTTTATCGTCATGCCTATGACAAAGAAAACCACCATTGGATTTTAAAAGTAGCCTAATCGCATGTTAAAGCATCGTAAAAAAAGCCAGGTAAATCATTTACCTGGCTTAGGGAAAAGGCTCATTGCGAGCCGTGCGCTAAAAAGTGATACTGAATGAGAAAATAGCGTGTAAAAAACTGCTTATGCCACATCTATTTCACAACCTTATTGTTAAATAATAGCTAACAATATGTAAAGATCCAGTAAACACTCCTACCACACTTCATATTCTTTATAAAAAATCAAATAACTCATTTTTTATCTTTTAAATCAAACAAATAACAAATGTGTTTTTTTTATTGCAACTCAATCAAATGATTAGTTTTTTTCACAAAGAGACAAAAATGCACTTTCTATAGCTTCCAGTGATTTTTTCTTATCAGGTGTATTGGGATCAGGAAGTAGAATACTATCAATCAGTTGAGCATTAACTTTGCCACTTTTCATTTGTTCCATGGCAATATTATTAAGTGGATATTGAGCTAAAGTTGCGGGATTAATCACAAACCAAGCACCATCTGCACGACAATTTAGCATGACTTCTTCACGGGTGAATGGCCAAGCATCACCAAACTGAAGCTTACTGACTGTTGATATTGGTGCACTGAAAGTTTGAAAAGAAAAAAGCATCAATATGCCCGCAAATAAAAAACGTTTCATGGTTATCTTCCACTTAAAAAAATAGATTAATACAAGTATATATCAATCTATACAGGTGAGTTAATCGCAAAAATGGCCACTGTCAAAATAACCATGCTACCAAGTAATAACTCAAACCAACTATTAATAAGCAACCATTGAAAGTTATTCTTCTTACGGATATGAGGCACTAATACATACCTATTCACTAATGCCAATCCTAACATCAAGGCAACAAAGGCTATTTTTAGCCATAACATACTTTGGTACTCTGAGGAAAGTTGTGTTGTCGCAGGCCAACCGGGGAGTAACATAATGGCACTCACAATCCCACTAGCTATAACCAATAAAACAGCGAAGTGACCAAATAATGAGAAGCGTTTCATGGTGGCAATAATAGGCTTGATCATGCCATCAGCTAACTCATCTTTATTACGTAAAAACTGTAGGCACACAACAAAAGGCCATAAACCACCAAACCAATACGCTCCACTAATAAGATGGATACTCTGATTTAGTTTATAAATTACGGCTTCACTACCTGTAAACATGGCACTATGGCCAATAAAAGCATGTAGCACAAGCATCAATGTTGAGATAAGTAACAGACTAATATTTCTAATGCTACGTTGATGAATAAAGAGAGCGATTAATGCGAGAGAGGATAAAACTAATTGCCATTGCCAAATTTGTCCAAAAGAGGTTCCCAATACGGCTTGCCATATTGTTAGTGACCAAGCGTCTTGCCAGCCATCTCCCATAATGCCTGATTGCACTATCATCCATAAATAAGTGGAAACAAATACAGTGATAGTGCTAATCGCCAATGCTGGACGTAAGCGTACTTGAATAAGAGGAACAAACTTTTCTTTAGCGAGAATGGCAGCCGAACAGCTCAGTCCGAACATGAACATGACTGCCACAAAATGAAAAATTCGGCATAAAATATAAACGTCTTCAGGAGTCATTATTTTACACTAAATTGATAAGAACCTTTTGTTTTGTGCCCATCGACAGAAACAACACTCCAATCTACAGAGTAGTTCCCTTCTGCTAATTCACCTTCTAATGGCAATAACAATTTTGTATTGTTAACGGGATCAAGACTTAATTTACCGACAGTAATTTCTTTACCCTCTTTATCAGTGACTTTTACTTTACTAAAGGCCAACTCAATCCCTTCAGAGAAATCGAGTGTAATCACTTTTGGTGCTTGCGCTTGTTCAATAGCCGCACCCTCTGCAGGTAATTGTGATTTTAGATGTGCGTGTGCTAAGGCTTGTTGGCATGACATGCCTAAAAATAAAACAGCGATGGCGGATAATTTGCCCCATGATGTCTTAAGTGTGTTTAATGACATAATAACCTCTTAAATTACAGGTGATTTTTCTATTTATGATAAAGAAGATTTTATAGCAAATTGACTTTAATATCTGCGCTTCTTTATCGTTGAAATAAAAGGTTGTGAACTAGCACTCAAAATATAACTTATTTAGCGCCATTTTTGTTTCAAATATCACCCTTTTTACACTTAACAAAAATATAATACTTTAATTGACACACTACACAGTTCAATACATAACCAAATAATCTAAAAGCCAAACTAAAATAGGCTATAAATCGACGACTCAAACTAGAGAATAGAAAGAACAGAAAATAGACAAAATAATAATCAGCAAAGCTTAAGAAATGATTAAATTAAAGGAGTAGAAAAATAAAAAATCGATTACGTCTATATAAAATAGTTATATGGATATGCAATATTGCACTAACTGGGTCGATAAAAAAAGCTCTACTGTGCGATTACAGTAGAGCTTATTATGTTAATCTGAGCAATGCTTATATGCACTTAACCAACCAGGTTAAAACAGCAGTATAGTTATTCTTATTATTTAAATATGCGCGGATGTAGAAAGAGCACTTAAGTCTTTATCTAACAAGAACAATGCCTTACCACCATCACCGACCATAGCAAGTTTATCCAGAATAGATTTAAATAACTTCTCTTCTTCATGTTGTTCAGCAACATACCATTGTAAGAAGTTAAATGTTGAGTAATCTTGTGTTGTCATTGCTAGGTGAGCAAGTTTATTAATTTCAGCTGTAATAAACTTCTCGTGCTCATAAGTTTTAGTAAATAAATCAGATAAAGATAAAAATTCAGCGGGTGGTGCTTCAATAGTCCCTAACAAAGGCATAGCACCTGTATCACTTAAATAATCAAATAAGCGTTGCATATGCTCCATTTCTTCACGGGAATGTGCTTTTAAAAATTTGGCAGCGCCATCAAATCCTTTATCATCGCACCAAGCGCTCATCTGCAGGTAAAGGTTAGCTGAATAAAACTCAAGATTCAGCTGTTCATTGAGTTTATTGATCATATCTTGATGTAACATATTTTACTTCCTAACCATGAAAATTAACATTATGGATATTATGCACAGCTAAAAATAAAAATATAGTAAATTTAAATATACTTTTTATATATTTTATACTTTTAGAGAGAATAAAAATAAAAACCAATCTCATTTATGATGACTTAAAAACAAATAATAATTAATGGAATTGATTATCATTAACCATTATGGCCAAAATAAATATTAACCACACACAACCAATTGTATGTAAAGGATATTTTTAGTTACACTCATTTCTTCAAAAATAAATTTTATTAAAAACAAATAAATTCACTTTTTATAGTCTTCTATTAAATTTAGTAACGCTCTAAAACTGCACACTCTAATTTATATTAAATATAATTTGTCATATGGAATATCGATATTTACTAAAAACATCAAGATATTTTCCTTTATTATTATCTTTTTTATTACGTTTTCTACCATCAATAGCAATCTTATGATAGATCAACCTTTTTACATAAAATAAATATGAATATCTCAAAAATAAAAATATTTCTATTTTTTTATACCGTTTTCTATTTGTACTGATAATATTAAGAGGTGACTGATTTTTGGTGCATATAATAACAACCCGCTAAACCCCCCAACATATAAAAGGTTAATGAGGAGCCACTATGACAAAAACTGTATTAGTTCCCATCGATTTTACTGAGCTTGGTTTATTGGATAAAGTTGTCACTCATCTCAAAGCATTAGCGATGGCCGATAAACTAAATATCCACTTTTTATCTGTTATTCCTAGCTATGAGTCCTTTGTCGGATTTGCTTTTGGCAACCAAGACCGTCTTGCCAATGATAAGCAGCGTATTGAAATTGCATTATCTACGTTAAATGATAGTTTATCTCATATTGAAATTCCCAATAGCACATCCCAATCTTATATTTCCGTAGGTAACCCACGCGACCGTATTTTAGAGACCGCAAAAAAAATCCAAGCTGATCTGATTGTGATAGGCTCACGCAACCCTGGAATGAAAACCTACTTACTAGGCTCGACAGCTTCTTCTGTTGTTAGCTATGCAGAATCTTCTGTATTAGTTGTTCGATAACTCAACTCCAAGATTTTTCCTATCAGAAGTCAGGTTACGCCAATAACCTGATTTCTTATTTTTTATCTAAATAATCGCTTTAGAATAAAATTTTATTGTCTCAAAATCTTATTCTTCCTATAAAAAAGAAATAAACATTTTAACAATAAGAATTTTATGAAAACAAACTCATATCGAGCGTAAGATAATATTTATTATACAAAACAATATATTAATAAAATGTTAATAAATTTATATTGTTTGCAAAGTTACTTTATGTAAAAATGCGTTTTTTTATGACTACAATTAAATGACCCTCTAACAGGAATTATGATGAATAAAGAATATTCTGCCAAATGGGAAGAGCGTTTTGATTTCTTCGAAAAATATGGTTCTCCTAAATCTCCAGAATACAAGGCTGCATATAAAGCACTGACTTTCGGTAAGCGTATTCTAATTGGGATGAATATCTGGGCTTTCTTCTTTGGTTTTATTTATTTTCTTATCCTTGGTTTATGGCGTAAAGCATTAACTTTATTCGGGATTAATGTTGCTATTATCATTGTGGTAAGTTTTATCGTGGAAGGACTTTCCCTAAGCCCTTCAATTCTCAATGTAGTCAGTATTGTGCTCAACTTCTTATGGGCGGCGACAGCTAATTATGCTTACTACTTAAAAGAAAAGAAAAATGATCAAGGTTGGAACCCGTTCACCGGTGTATTCTGAAAATAGATCAATAAGTTAAGTTAAATTAACATTAATCAAATTAGCAGAAAATCAGTGTTTTTTGCTACCTAAAAGGGCTCATCAGTAGCCCTTTTTTTATGGCTTAATCCTCATTTTTCACCTTTTCCCTCGCCCTTCTCACATATGAAAAATTTACCCAGCGATTTGTGATCATTTAATGAGTTAAGAATTTCACTTTAATATTAAATAAAATACAAGATTTGGCCCTAAATCAAAAACATAAATTATTTTTATAAAATAAATAATTTCACTAAAAAATAACACATAAAAAACACTTATCACTATTTATACAATATTCAATTTATCATTTGCTATATTTTAAATTTAATAACAATATTTATAACCCAGTTAAATCTTAGGGTTATTCTTTAATATGAACAACCAACAATAAATAATGCTATATTGAATAATAAATTGATAAGGAAAAGAGATGTCTGAACACTTTCAAGGTAAATTTGAAGCAGAATTGAAATACCACTTAAAACGACCTCAAGATTTTATTGATGCATTACAACTCGCTGGAGCAACTTTATTTATATCGAAAAATGATGAAACAGATTGGTATTTAGAACATCCCAATACACCTTTCCCTGCTCCCTCTATAAGTTTGTGCGTAAGAAAAATGGTCCCCTCTGGTATCAATTTATTAATTGTAAAAGGCCCAGAACAAGCCCAATGTGAAGCAGTAAAAATAGAAGATGCAGAAAAAACGGTTTCGCTGTTTAAAACATTAGGTTATCACTGTATTTTAAACTATACAAAATCCCGTCAAATCTACTTTCTAGAGCAATTTCATATCACTATCGATAAATTAGACAATCTTGGTTACTTTGCTGAATTTGCTATTATGACTGATGATGAGAGTAAACTTGCTGACTATAAATTACAGTTACATAACTTAGCATATCAATTTGGCTTTAATGATAGTGAGCAAGAGCATCATAACTATAAAACAATACTTTTAAGTAAGTTAGCTTAACTAACACGATGCACAATCTCGAGCAAATAAGATACTTGAAAAAAGCTAACATTTAATAATGCTAGCTTTTAAGCTTTTTCACTATCTCAAAAATGTTGAAACGCTGTGATCTCTTTTTTGCCATGAGCTTGTAAAAAATCAAGCACCTTTCTTGGTGATGTATTCAATATCTTCTGTTGTGGAAATTGGATCTCCGCCAATACTTCTAATACTCGCTCAAAATTCCCCAAAGATGATGCAATATGTGAATCGGAGCCAAGCGCAATTAAACCTCCGGCATCAAGCACCGCTTTCGCTATTTCAATGCAGTTTTTCTCACTTCCTACTCGAGAATGTATAAAAGAAGAATTATTCATTTCTAATGCAACATTGAACTCAGCAGCAACCTTTGCGACTTCCTTAATATCTATAGGATATTTAGGGTTTCCCGGATGGGTGATCACCTGTACTAAACCACTACTTATTGTTGCAATAAGCGCTTTAGTATTATCAACCATACCTAGTGATCCCATAACAGGATCATGAAAACCAGCGAGTACAATATCTAATTTTTTACTCATCTTCTCAGTACAGTCGATTTCACCTTTTATATTTTTGATATTTGCTTCGATGCCATAAAGAATACCAACACCATCGACCATTCTGGGGATCACCGGCAAATTTGAAAAATGCCATTCATGAGGAGCGTCATCCATATCGGGACCATGATCTGTAATCGCAAATAGCTTAATCCCTTTCTTTTTAGCTTGTTGAAAATATTCGCTAACCGTACTATAAGCATGTGTACTCGCAATGGTATGTGCATGTAAATCAACTGGATACATAAAGCTCCCCTTTTTCTGGCATACTATAACAACTGACACAATAGCCTTTTTTTTCTAAAGATAAAACCCGTTTGAGATCTTGCTATTTTGATGGTGCGTAAAGAATTACAGATAAAAACCGCTAAATATGCTTTAATCATGAGCATAAATTTTAAAATTAATTAGGCAATTTATGTTCAATTATCCAGCAACATCCCATTTTGACGAAGAAAGTGAAACTTACGAGATTACTTATCGTGATTTTGACAATATACATGCAGTGGCATATACAGAAGATGATATTGAACTAGAAGCCTCAGATATTTTACATGTAGGACTTGAAGAGTTTATTTCGAGTAAAATGCCGATCCCTATGCCTTCTGAGCCTCAATCAGGGGATTTTATTGTTTATCTTCCCCCTATTAGTTGCTTAAAAATCGCATTACATAATGCCATGTTAACAACAAAAACTAAAAAGGCAGATCTGGCAAGAAAAATGAATCTAAATAGCGCCCAAATTGAGCGTTTACTCGATATCAATCAAACTTCAAAAATCGATAGCCTAGAGCAAGCGCTTTACCTATTGGGTTATCACATTGCTATATCTGTGCATAAACAGCGCTAGTTCGATATTTTCATCTAATAAAAAGGTGGCCATAATAATTTACGCCACCTTACTATCATATAACTATCTATCATATAACTATAGAGTATACAAAATAGTATACAAAGTATGACTACTTATCATGATTAAAGTTGCTTACTCGCTAAGTATTTAGCGTGCTGAGTATAAATAGCAACGATATCTTCATTATAACCCACTAACCCTGCAACTTGGTTAACCATATCAATATGATCTTGCGCATAATCATCTTTTATCAATTTGCCTAATCGCATACTCGAGCGACCAACTAAGCCGTCATTTTGTTTTTCAGTAAAGAATGTATTTAACACACGCATTGCCGCATGAGTAGGATCCAGTAGATTCCCCTTTTCCCCAGCAATTAATCCCTGAATATAGCTACCAAAACAGTAGTAATGAACCCCATTGACGATTTCATCACCTTCACCACCAGGGGTTTTAGGTAATGCCTGTGGGTATTTGTTATTAAATTCTGTGACTTGCTCTGTTGTTAAAGACTCTAATGCGGCAATAGCATCTTGAGGATCGCCTCTATGACCAGAAAATGTTGAGATAATAGTACCAAATGCATTTAATACTTTTTCGACAATATATTCTGGGATACTGTCTTTACGCATAATGCGTCGATATAAGTCGGCTATTTCTGAACCATGATTTACACCATTAATTGAAGTTACCGAAGCAACACTATCAGGATAATTAGCCGCAACGTAACGACAAGCTAATGGCCCTTGGCTATGACCTATAAAATTCACTTTTTTCGCTTGTGTCTCTTGTAAGAGAGTCTGGACAAATTGCCACAACTGCTTGCCACGCACTTCATTTGAATTAAAGGCAGAAAGAGAAGCGGTAAAAACTTGATGCCCATCTTGCCTTAAGGCATCTGCAATACCATAAAAGTAGGGAAAACCAACAATTTCATTAAAACCAGCTAAACCATGAACTAAAACGATAGGATATTTCGTTGACATACATCCACTCCTTGGGGTTAAAAACACTTAATTAAATTGCTAACATCCTATTAGCAAATGTTGAACTCATTAGATAAATTGCAATAAACAATATTATTGCAATTCTTTATTTGCTATCAGTTTGTTTAGAATAAGCCTTAAATTACGATCGTAAAGTACTATTTTCATTTTTCTCAATAATAAATATCAATTCGGCCATAATTAACATCCCTTCCACAATGCCTTCTGCTTTTTTGAGTTTTTTTCCGATATAAGTATCAGAGCATCGATGCGCTTGTGCTAATTGAATAAATGTTTGTCCAAATACATAGTAATCGACTAGTAATTCATAATCTTTTTTATGATTTTTTAGTAGTTTACTCATACATACCGAGACTATGATGCCTTGGCGATCAGTACAGGCTTTTCTTAATTTAACACGTATTGGCACATTTTCACGTTTATTTATTGTTAATGTATTGATATATAAATTATTATTTACAACCCATGAGCCCCAGGCTTCCATCAGTTTTGATATTTTTTGCATATAAACATCCTGTTTATCTTTCTAAAATACACTATATGATCACACTGTTTTTTTATACAGTCTTTGTAATGTATAAATATAGTTATTTATCTAAAAAATACAATAGAAATAATAAAATTAAATATCAATATATAAATAGAAAAATAGCTAAAAATAATATTTCTAGCTATTAAAATAATATAAATTATATCATAATTTTTGCATCAAAAATTAGATAGATATAAATTAATTTATTATGGAAGTGTTTCTTCTGGACGCAAAGTGAGTACTTCATACCCATCAGCAGTAACTAAAATAGTATGTTCTGATTGTGCCGATAATTTTTTATCACGGGTGACTACAGTCCAACCATCTTTTTTGGTTTTTATTTTGTGTCCACCTTGGTTAATCATCGGTTCAATGGTAAAGGTCATCCCTTCTTTTAGTACAACACCTTGTCCTCGAATACCATAATGTAATACTTGAGGGGCTTCGTGCATTTCTCGACCAATCCCGTGTCCACAATACTCTCTTACAACACTATACCCATGACTTTGTGCAAAGCTTTGGATTGCATGACCGATATCACCGAGTGTTGCACCAGGTTTAACTTCTTTGATACCTTCCCACATCGCTTGGTAAGTTGTTTTGACTAATCTTCTTGCTATAGGTGAGGCATCTGGCATCACATACATCTTGCTAGAATCAGCAATAAAACCATTTTTTTCTAGTGTAATATCGACATTAATAATATCTTTACTTTTTAATAGCTCATCGGCTTTAGGAACACCATGGCATACTACCTCATTAATTGAAGTATTAAGTACATATTCATAGCCATATTGCCCTTTGCTTGCAGGTCTCGATTGCAGATCATGAGTAATAAAATCATCTACTTTATCGTTAATTTCTAATGTGGAAACACCTGGCACAATAAAATCATCAAGCATTGTAAAAACTTGGGCTAATAAACGACCTGATTCACGCATTAATTCAATTTCCTCAGGGGTTTTAATCGTAATTTTATCCATATTAATCTCCTTTATATTTACTTATGCTCTTGTTTTATTGCTTCTTTTTCTAACATTTCATTAATAATCATTGGAAACGTTTTTTCTGGATTTAATTCTGCTTGAATACCAATTTTTATCCAAAACTCTGCTTGTGCATTAACTGATCGAGACATCACATTACTTGCTTTACGAAGATACTCATGTAGCTCATCAGAAATTTTTACAATACCCACACTTAACCCTTATATACGAATTATAATAAAACATATATATTATATAATAAAAGTAATCTATTTAGCTTGCAATGACCAGATAGTGCTTCTATTTGGATTTATGTGCTTAAATCTGCATAAATGCGTATCAGTTATTAAAATAGCAACACAAAGTAACCTGATAAGTTATAAAAGAGGTCGATAGATATTGATTGATCTTTGATGCGGCTTTATTTTGATGTTTTCTCTTTTCGATTATAATTGTAATATCTTGTCCTCCTTTACTTGTTCTCTTTCTTTGCTAGCACTGCTTATTTTTCGCCTTTCTCCCTCTGAAAATTTCTGCATTCAGCCCTCAATCATTTAAAGTCAAAATATATTATTTAAGGAATTACTATGTCCCAAAAACCTTGCCGTATTATTTTAACCGGAGGTCCAGGCTCTGGTAAAAGCACTATTATCAATAAGTTAAGAAGAAATGGCTACTCTTGCTCAATAGAAGCAGGTAGAGCCATTATTCAAGATCAAAGTCATATTGGTGGTTCAGCCCTTCCTTGGATTGATCCGCTCGCTTTTGCTGAGTTAATGTTAAGCTGGGAGCTACGATCATGGCATGATGCATCCAATATAGATGATAACAGCAAACCTTATTTTTATGACCGAGGCATACCGGATATAGCAGGTTATTTACACTTTTGTGAGCGTCCTATTCCCCAACATCTTGAAAACGCAATAAGGCTATATAGATATTCTACAACCGTGTTTATTGCTCCACCATGGAAAGAAATTTACTTACAAGATAAAGAGCGCCAACAGACATTTGATGAAGCCGTAGCAACTTATCAAGCGATGCTGGCGATATATAGACAGTATAATTATACCTTAATTGAATTACCCAAAGCCGATGTTAACCAAAGAGTAAAATTTATTATAAACAACATAACATCGCTATCTTAGCTTAGCGCTTATATTGACTATACCATCAAGGACAAAAAATAGACTCTCCTTGATGGTATTATTTAATATGAGGCAATAATTTTTAAATCTGGTTTTTCTCCTCGCATAATAGCTCTTTGCTGTTCATGCACCGCTTCATTAATTGCCTTTTGTTCTTCAACTGTTCGCGTATTCTTTCCACAAACTAATGTTGAACAAACCGGATATCCTATATTATGCGTTCTAGAAGTGCCAATTCCGACACTCATTTGCTCGGTACAGCCAATTAAAAACATAAATGGTATTAACAAAAAAATTGGGCGCATAGTCTTCCTAAAACATAAAGGTTAAATTTAATATGCATCAAAAACATATTTTGGTCTGTAGCTCCACTTAACTTCAACTTCTTGTTTATCTTTATTCCATACAGGTATCGCTTCTGGCAGAATAATCATTGACTGATCATTCTTTCTTATACGTTGTTCCTTTTTATAGGAATATTCGCTATTAGTAGATGTGGTTGGCTCTTCAAATCCAAATTTAAATAATTGATTGAATTTCTGTTTTTCCTCCTTGGCTTGCATTTCAAAACGAGATTGTTTTGATAACATAAATGTGGGATAACGACTTTCATCGTGGTGATATTGAACAGTAGGAGTCGCTATCTCTGTTGCCACCTTTTCTATAGAGCCAGATGTATTCCTCTCTTTATCAACACAACCAACAACTACAAATAGAGCTAAAATTAGAATAAAAGACCAATTCATATCTTAAATAGGAGCAATAAATAGATGTAAATAATTATTCCATAAAATTTATAGACGACAAAATGAATTACAATTATTTCATATAAAAAGCATTCTTTATTCAAGTAACAAGAATATATAAAATAATAATATAAATAGATGGGTTATGGCGGGATAATTATCTTGATTAGAGATTGTAATATTAAGTAAAAAAGAAATATTTCCACAAAAAACAAGAAAGAAATAGTTTATATTAAAATAATATTAAGATGACCATATAATAACACTGGTTATTATATGGTCATTGTTACATTGGAAAATTTTAAATTTGAAATAAAAATAAAGCCTTATTATTTTCTAAACATAAGACTTTAATTAAATCTATTTTTTATTGACCAGCAGACATTTTTTTCATTTGCTCTAAAGAATCTAAAGCTTGTTTACAGGTGCTTTCTTGAACATCTTTAGGTAATGCAGCAAATTGTTCTTTTGATTGAGCATATTGCGCTTTCATTGTTTCTGCTTGTGCTTTAGTTGCATCATTTTGTTCCATTAATGCGACATAGGCATCAGTTTCTTTAAAATAATCTTCGCAAGATTTTGTTAATTCAGCCGAAACAGCAACAGAAGATAATGATAATAAACCTAGTGCTAAAATAATATTTTTCATAAATATCCTATATTTTGTAATTAATAAAAAAATGACACCTGCGTCTTGAATTTTCATTATCGCAAAGAAAATTAAAATTAGGATAAGGATAATCTTAATTGCCATTATATTTCTGTATGAATATCAGATAAAAAAATAATAATTAACAACTAAAACTGGTATATTTATAAAAAAACATCTCTTTATAAAAACCTAAATAAAATTTAACT